>JANPHE010000331.1:0-1696 GCA_031424295.1 Segetibacter sp.
GCCTTTACCACCCGATGCAAATGAATACGGCGTTCTGCGAAATTGCCAGAAACTAGCCAGTAAAATATTGGGGTTATTGGGGTGCATGGCAATATCTGCACAACCGGTTTCATTGTTTATAAACAATATTTTTTCCCACGATTTTCCGCCATTGCTGCTTTTGTACAAACCCCTGTGTTGGCTCGGTTGCCATAGTGGGCCGGGTGCTGCTACGTACAAGATTTTTTTGTCGGTAGGATTAATAACTATTTTGCTAATATGCTCGGTACTATCCAATCCTATTTTTTGCCAGTTTGCTCCTCCATCTGTTGTTTTATACAAGCCATCGCCGATAGAAACGGTATTACGCATATTGCTTTCGCCAGTACCTGCATACACTACTTTTGGATTGTTGGGTTCTACAGCAATAGCTCCAATGGATTGACAGTATTTATCAAAAACCGGTTGAAATTCCAATCCGCCATTTTGGGTTTTCCAAATGCCACCACCTGCTGTACCAACATATAAATTTATCTGGCCTTCCACTACATTGCCTTCAATAGCTGTAATCCTACCACTCATGGTAGAGGGACCTAATGGTCTCGCACTCATTACTTGAAAGTAAGATGAGTTAATAGTGGGTGCTTGGGCTTGGGCGTTATTAAAGTATGCACCCAAAAAAAATAAGGGTAAAAATTTTTTTAACATGGGTATGATTTTAAAAAAAATGCTCCATAATAAGTGGAGCATTTTTTAATGTAGTAATAAAATTAGTTTCCTTTAAAAATGGACTCGTCAATTGTTGAGTTGATGGTTATTTTTTTAATTACATTCATCATCATACCCATATCTACTTTAAATGGAACCTTTATACCAAAATCGGTTGTTTGATAATTTAGACTTTTAGATACCAATTTAACATCCTGTCCTTGTTGCTTAGAAACAGATTCTTGTTTGTAAATGAGGTTGGTTTTTAGGTCAAAAAAATATGTGGTTTCTTTTTCGTTTTTGGTAGTCAGCTTGATTTTATGGTATTCATTGCCGTCCTCTTCGTCTTTTCCCAAATATTCTACTGTGGAACCTTTTTCTTTATAGTCAACAAAATCATCCTGTATGTCAAGTTCATCCAATTTATCTTTTAACTCTTCGGTTGTTAATGGTTGCAAGGTAGTTTTACCTGCCAATGGGTTTTGCGCCCATCCGGCTTTTGGTGTTGTAATATCAATAATTTTTTGACCTTGAAATTCAGCATCCACTCTTACACCAACGTTCTGAATTGACTTTTGAGTAAATGGTATTTCTAACCCTTGTACTTCAATTTGGCCTTCTATAACCATCGACTTTACTTGTCTCCATTTTTCTTTGCCACCAATTTCGGCAATATATTTATCAATAATATCGTCGGCAGTTTGTGCCTTTGCAATAAATGATGTTAAACCAAAAGCTACTAGTAGCAAGAATTTTGAAATAGTTGTTTTCATTTTTTTTATTTGATTTTTGAATAAGATAAAATGCCAATATATTTTATGATTGATTTTCAAATTTATAGCGAATATGTATTTCTCTATCATTTTGTCTTATAAAGGGTTGGATTGTTTTATCAACGGTAAATTAGACCTCATAGATAATTCATTCATTTTTTAAAATCGATGCTTCTGTTACAAGTGGCAGTAATTAAGTTCAATCTTAGTCGTGCTAGTTTAAGTTTAAGCGCAGC
>JANPHE010000332.1:0-11651 GCA_031424295.1 Segetibacter sp.
AAAGTAAAGGACTTTTTCATAATTCCGAATATTGACCCAAGTTCAAAAAATAAAGCTATGGCTTTTAATGTTGACGAAGGATATATTTTATTTTTAGGGACAAATGACAGTATTTTAAGCAGAACAAAAATACAGCCTGACCAACTTTTACGTTGGCTATCTACCGACCCTTTGGCAAGTGAATATCCTTCTATTAGTCCTTACGCTTTTGTTGCAAACAATTGCATAAATGCTATTGACCCAGATGGCAGAAAAATAATTTTCGTAAATGGATATTATAATACTGGTGACGGAACTATGCCAAAAAGTATTGCTCAAAATATGATAGGTACAACAGGCGGACGAGGTTACTGGGGTTCTGGACTAATTTCAGGAGCACAAACATTTTTCAATGACAACAACACAGGATTTGTTGATGGGAGAGGCTCTTGGAATTCTATTGCAGAAGACCGTTATAATGCAGGTTATGCCTATGCAAAAGCTAACTTGACAACAATTACAGCCGGAATGATTGAGGGAGAAACGGTAAAAATAGTTTCTCATAGTATGGGTGGAGCTTATTCAGAAGGAATGATAAAATATTTACAAGAGCAAAAAGTAGCGGTTGAACAAGTTGTTCATTTATCACCAGCAGACCCAAGTGGTTTTAAAGCAAGTTCAGCCCCAACAATGCAATTAAATCTTGAAAATGATGCAGTATTAATGTATAAAAATAGCGGAAGCGATTATATGATACCAGGCGTTGACAGATATGGACAAGTTAGTACTGATAGAAACTTTGTTTCTGATTATATGAATAGCCACGCTGATACAAAATTCAATGCAAGTACTTGGAATATGGTTAGCGACTTAAAGGATTTGCAAATGAATATTACAGGTAATACTATGTCAACACCATTTGGAACATTTAAGGGACCAAGTAATTCCTATAATTCGACAGGCAATAGTAATGGAACTCAATTTAATATTCTGAACTTAGGAGGAACTGAATATAAAGGGACGAGTACAGCAAATAATTTTATTGGCCCTCTACAATACTAAGATGAAAACCTCTAAAATTATATATATAGTCATTAAGTTAATCATTGTAGTAACTAGCAGTTTTGCAATGCTTTTTGCTATTGCATTTAATATGTTATCAAAAGACCAATTAGATAAATTAATTGCAGAAGATTTTTGGAGTTTCTTCTTTACCAAGTTCTTATTTGGCTTGACAGTTGGTTTTATATTTTACCTATTTTCTCTGCTGACAAATCTAATATTTCGCAAACGACACGAATTGCGAAAACAAACTATACTTAGACTTGCATTAATTGAATTGGCGTATTACATAATATTTTCTGCGACAGTAACGACAATAATAGTGAATAGTATTTGACCGATAGAAAACTTACTGGTGCTAACACATGTCTTGCGCCATTGCCGGTGACGTGGTAAAATGAAGCATTTATGTACGCAAAATATTTTATCTTGGTTGACCCAGCTAGTGCAAGTATTCCTGATGCTCGTTTAAGTCTTGCGAAGCGGACTTAAATTCAACATGAAAAGCAGGTCTTCGACCGGTTAGCCAAGAGTTGCCGAAATTATATGTAAGTTTTTTACTTTCCGCCTTTACAGTTTCTTCACCTGCAATAAAAAAATATCGCTAACAAAAAAAGAAGTATAAAAACATTTACTTTTGAAAAAGCAAAAACAAAATATAGGTACCAAAAACCCCTTAAAAAATAGAAAAAGAAAATAGAAAAGGGCTGTGCAAAAAGTAGCAATAAGTTACTTTATACCTAACAACTCGTCTATACGTCGGTCAACGCAAAAGTAAACCGACACCCCCCGCAAACAAATGTATGTTCGAGGGCTTTTTTTGAGGGGGCGATGGTTACTTTTATATGAGTTAGGCGCTACCCTATTTTCATGAAGACTCCGATACTACTAAAATTATTTTTATAGCCAACAGCACAATGACATTAGACCTACCCAAAATAATTAGAAGGCTTGAATTGATTAAAAACATGATAGCTCTTGAAGAAGAAAAAGATATAACAGAGCAGATAAGCAAATTGCAGCAACTGCAACTGAATGAGGCAGTCAATGAAATCATTAACCTTATCAAACAAAACTCATATAGTAAAGCAGTCCAGAAAATTGAAATATTTATAAGTAGCAATCACCAAGTTGCATTTTACCTTGACCCAGAAATTGAAGCATTAAGATTTGAAGCAAAGGCATTAGAGATACAAATTCAAGAACTAAGCAATGAGAAAGTTGAATTAGATAAACTTTTACATGAGTTTAGTGTAAGGCATAATCAAGAGTTAGGAGAATTGATAATCAAAATTTTAGAGCATCGTAAAAGCAATGCAAAGAATATTGCTCAAAAAAGAGAAGCAGATAAAGATTATGAGGATTTCTATACAAATTACCAATCAACAAAAACAAAGACCATAGCAATATTGTCTTTTGATGAACAAAAGGATTTAAAGAATAAATATCGCCAGGCAAGTAAGTTATGCCACCCTGATGTTGTTGAAGAAAGTTACAAACAAGAAGCCCATAAAATATTTACTGAATTGAATGAAGCTTATGAGAGTAATAATTTAAAGCGAGTGTCTGAAATTTTTGAGGATTTGAAAAACGGCAAGACCTTTACCAGCAAATCAGACACAGCTAATGAAAAACTTTCACTCACAAATGAACTTGAGCGTTTAAAGGAAAAATTTAATGAATTGAATAATGCAATTTCATTTATAAAGACCAGCCAAACATTTCAAAAAATTAAAAATATTACAGATTGGGATTTATATTTTTCGAAACTAAAGGAACAATTAGTTGAACAACTATCATCATTGGGAAATGGGACGAAATGAAATCATAAAATATGAAACAGAGCAATTACAGAAAATTGCTAATAGTATTGAGATAACGGAAAAAATTTTAAGGGAAAAGAACTGGGAACCTCTAACTGTTGAAGAATGGGCAAAAGCAATTAATATAATGGAGCCGTATTTTGAAAAGGGATTTGTGAAGTTCACGGATATACTAAATGATTATTTTGAAAAGCAATTAAGCTCGATTACTCATCGAACCTTTAGGGCGTTGAAAGGAGTATATGGTGGCTATGGTGCAAAGGTTGGTAAAGAAGGAAGGAAACAAATGGAGACGGATGAGCAGATAGATGATTTTGAAGATAAATTGTTTACTTAAAACATAATTCATGCTTATGGATATTATTGAGAGTAACTCAACTTTAGTTGAGCAAATCAGCGTTGAGCTTAACATAGTTGAAAAGATATTGAAAGAAGCAAATTCGAAAGAAGCTTATGAGTTTTATGAAAGAGCACAAGTAAGTCAATTAAAGGGAGAGATTGATGAAGCAATATCATATTTGAAAAAATCCATTGAACTTCAACCAAGTTTCAAGAATGCTTATATTGAATTAATTGCTTTAAACATTCAAATTGAAAATTATACCGAAGCCCTTATTATTTCTAACAATTCACTTATACACAATTCGGAATGCTCCAATTTATTTGTCGCAAGAGGTATAGTAAAAAATGCAATGGAGCTTTATCAGGAAGCTATTGAAGATTTTTCGCAGGCAATTAGGATTGAAAATAAAACCACCAAATCTTTTTCTGAAATAAGATATGAAGCATACAAAGGTCGGCGTCAGGCTCATGAAGCGCTTGATGATGATGAAGGAGTGGCAGATGACTTTTTAGGGGAAGCAATAGAAGATGAACGCCGCTTGGCAGAGCAAAGGTAGAAGCAAGGTTTATACTTTAGAAATATATTTTGCTTTAAAAATGGAAGAATGAAAATGCAAATTCCGCCTTTGCCCGGTGTTCCTTCACCGGCAAATTTAAAGTTGTTGGTGAAGAACCGGCAAAGGCGAAAGATTATGTAGTTGAGCCAAGGTAGTCAAGCCCGCTATTTCATAAACACCCTGTTAGGTTGTTTTTTTCTATCTATATTCGACGAATTGTAATAAAAAATTTAAATTTTTCATCTAGTGGACTTAAAATTCCTCAATCATGAAGGTTTCAAAAATTTGAAGTCAGGAAAAGAACAATTGAAAGAAATATTTTTTCTCTATGGCTTTTGTATTTCAAGAGTTGCTATAATGGATGACTATTTTATAACAATGCTTAAGTTTAACAAGATTGAATTTGAAGGAACACAACAAGGAAAAGCATTGACACAAGAACAAAGTCATAAAATTGAAGCTCACTACTCTACTAAAGCAACAATGGGAATGCTAATAAATGAGTTTAACGAAAAATTCGACACAGACAAGTTTGAAGATTTATTTTCAGAATTACTTAGGGTCAGAAATTTAATAGTGCATAGTTATATGAAGTTGAATTGGCTTCAATTGCCAACAGAAAACTTGAGAATAGAAATATATGATGATTTGTTAGGCGTATTCTATTTCCTTAACAAGTTTGATGAAGAAGTTAAGAATAAATCATTCTTTACAAGAAAGAACAATGCATTTGGAATAAGATGGACGGGTAAAAGTCAAGATAAAAAGTCGAATTAAGTTCACCTCACTTTTCTGTCATTGCCGGTGTTATCTGAAGCCGAGCCGTTGCAAGGTGTTTCGAATCAGGGGGTAATTCTCAGTCAGCCTGATAACTCCTTGCAACGGCTTTGCTACAACACTTATAAAGGCAGAACGCCTCCGCAGGCGCCCTTCACCTGCAAACATGCTACACTAAAAGGCTGATTGCAAAATATAAATTACCCTTATTCCCCACGCTCTATAAGTGTTCAACTTAAAGAACTACATGTTGCGCCTTTGCCGGTGTTATTACCTGCAAACTGCGTGTTGGTTATAACACCCCAACAAGGGCGGGAAGCAAAGTCAAAAAAACGATAAATGTCACCAGGCATTAGAGCACTCAACATCTTCCAATCTTCAATGCTCAAATACAAATCAGTTCTTTTTTCCTGACTAGCGAATGACAATTGGAAAATAGATATTAAATACACCCGTTCTCTGTAGTCTGTCATGTCAAACCCATATGTTGAGCCCCGTTCTCCCTACCTTTTCGCAGTAAAAAACGAAATATTTTCAAGGTAGCATAATGAAGCTGATTATGTTTTTGGAAAATAAATTGGTAAGGTAAGCGAGGCATGGTTAGAACACTTGCAAACAACATACAAATAGTTCGATGTTGATCAGTTTGGTGTCTTTTAAAGACAACCCCGTACGTACAGAGGCATTTATCTTAGCTTCGAGGTGCCCTTCGGAATACATTGAAGAACGGGGTATCAACTTACTTGCAAACGTACCATACCTGATACATGAAAACACCGCTAAAACTACCCTAATAAAACATTAAAACTACCCACTTACATTTTGTAGAAAAAAAGTATAAATTTTTTTTGTTAGCATGTAATAAATTTATACTTTAGTATTCTAAACTTATAAAAAATGGAACCTACAAACGTAGTAGCACAACCAAGTGATAATGGCGGCAGCAACAATTATGTAACCGTTGACCAGTTTATAACCCAAAGCAAGGTAGCCCTTACCAATGCGCAGTTAGATGACATAGCACCGCTGTTGGAAAAGCGTGGCTACCCCAAAGATATGCTAGTAGCCAAAGCCCTTGAGGTTGCCAATTTGGCTTCGCTAAATGAAAAACAAAAGGCAGAATATGGCGAGGCAGAAGAGGCAACAGATGACTACACCAAAGCAGTAAAACTGCTGCACCCTGAGTACATCGACCACCTACAATTGGCAAGGGTTGCTTTTAAATACAATGTAGCGGCCCAGGTAGGATTGGGACTACGCGGCAGCCGCAAAAACGATGAAGCAGGCTATTGCGCACAGGCACTAGGTTTTTACAACGGGGTACTTGGCAGTGTAGATTATCTACTAGAAATGAAGAAAAAAGGAGTAGAAGAAACCGAACTTCTAGAATTGAAAGCAGGTTATACTAATTTGGAAAAACTTGCAGCAGCCAAAGCCAAAGAAGGCGGTGAAGCACAGCAAGCCACCAAGCAAAGAAATATATTGTACGATGAACTGAAAGAATGGTTTAGCGATTTTAAAGAAGTATCCATTATTGCGCTTCGAAAAACCCCACAGTTGAGAGAAAAACTAGGTTGGAAAGAATAAAAATTACCCTTGAAGCCCCCCCTGCAAAGGCTGCCACCACAAGTGACAGCTTTTTTTTGTGGCAAAACCTACCAAAAATGATAGCGCAACACCAGAAAGGCAATTATTTCAGCAAAAAATGGTAGAAACCCACCTTAAAATGGTAAAAACTGACTTCCCGACCGTTTTCGTGTGATCATATTCCATTTCTTTATAACGACTGACCATTTTTGTGTGCTCCTTTGCCATTTCTTTATGATGCCTGACCATTTTTGTGTGCTCCTATTCCATTTCTTTATAATGCCTAACCATTTTTGAGTGATTTTATTCTATTTCTTTCTAATACAGTGTCCTGTTCAATACCTACTAAGCCTTATCCGCATAGTGCCATAGCCTATGTAATAGGCGGTGTTTTATTTTGCTTAGGCGATGTTTTATAAGTTGGTGGTGCTTTGTTTTAATTGGTTGGCTATGGATAACAACTTGATGGTGCAGAGGATTATTGTTGTGGTTTTGAAAAGGAAAGAAGTGGTAAGGGATAGCATTTTAAATGGACAAAAAGATGGGTAATAATATATGCCATTTTAGGGCAACACTATGCCTTATATCTAAACTACTAAAAGGTTGAGTCTCTTTTGCCATTTTTGACTTTATATTTGGTAAATTCGCCGATAATAATTATAGAAAAGAATGAGAGTTTATAATAATGAAGAAGAAGTTAAAGTCCATTTAGTACTTCCTTGGCTTGAAAGTTTAGGCTTTAAGAAGGAGTTTATGGAGTTTGAAAAAACTATAAAAATTAATGAAGGGCGTAAAACAAAGTCAATATTTGCAGACATAGTCGTCTATACCGATAGAAAATTAGAAACGCCCCTAATAGTTGTAGATACAAAATCTCCAAGCGAAATTCTTTCAAAAGAAGGACGAGACCAAGTTATAAGTTATGCAAGGTTGCTGCCTAAAATAGCCCCAATAGCTGTTTTAACAAATGGCAACAATACACAAGTATATCAAACTCTTGACAAATCAAGAATAAAAGAACTTCCAAAGCGAAAAGATATTTTAACTGATTTCGTAAGTGCTGTTTTAAGTAAAAATATTCAAGAGGCATTAAGACAAGAGGCGACAAAAGAATTATTTACAATTGACGATGTTTCAACTTTCAAAGACTTATTAAAAAAATGCCATAATATCATTAGAAATAATGAAGGGTACGACCCAATTCAAGCATTTGATGAATTATCAAAAATACTGTTTGCTAAAATGTACGAGGAGCAGTATAATAAAACATCAAATAGATTTACTTCTGAAATTTACGAGAAAACCTTAAAGAATTTGAATGTAAATATTGTACAACAACAATTTAGTGAAATACAGAAAGTAAAAGGCTTCCGAGATTTATTCCCAGAAAATACTACAATCAAATTAAAAGACAGAACAATAAAAGATATTGTTGTAATCTTTGAAAATTATGATTTGACACTTACAAATTTTGATGTAAAAGGAGAAGCATTTGAATATTTTTTAGGTGACACATTTACGGGTGGGCTTGGTGAATATTTTACACCAAGAAACGTAGTTGAATTTATAGTAGAAGCAATATCACCAAAGATTGGAGAAAAAATTGTTGACCCATTTTGTGGAACAGGCGGATTTCTCATTTACGCTTTTGAAAAAGTTAGTGAAAAAATTAGACTGAACGATTTTTCAGACGAAGAAAAATCAAAATGGAAAAAAGTACTATCAGACGAGTCCTTATTTGGAACAGATTGGAAAGCAAGAACTTCACAGGCTTGTAAAATGAATATGATTGTTCACGGTGATGGAAATACAGGTGTATTTCAACACGATGGATTTAAAAATGTAGAAGGGAAAATCTTTGAAGAAAAGTTTGATATTTGTTTTACTAACCCACCGTTTGGAGCAAATGAAACTGATAAAGAAATTTTAAATTCTTTTACATTAGGAGATGCAAGAAGTTCACAAAGTAGGGAAATATTAGCAATTGAAAGATGCCTGAAACTTGTAAAAAAGGGGAAAGGGATTGTTGCCTTTGTTTTACCTGATGGTATTCTAAATGGCGATAGAAATGCTTATGTTAGAGAATATATTCAAAAGGAATCAACAGTTTTAGCTGTTATTGGATTAAACAAAGAAACGTTTCAAGGATATAGTGCTTCAGTAAAAACTTCTGTAGTAATTCTAAAGCGAAAAGACGAGCCAAACGATGAAGTTTCAAAAGAAATCTTTATGGCTGTTTGTACTAACACAGGTTATGCACCTACAGGATTACAAATTACAGGCAATCAATTACCAGACATATTATTCGATTTTAGAAATTCACTAAAAGACAAAAAACAAGACCATCTTTTTAAATATTCAAAAATTGTAAAAATTGAATCTCAAACATCAAGATTAGATGCAGAAAGATATATTCCAGTAAATGTTGAATCTATAATTGACTTACCTAATGTTGTTTCAGTAAATCTGCTTAACGAAGTAAAAATACTTAGTACCCAAATTGAAAATATTCAATTGGTAATGCAAAAAACATTTGATAAAAATGATTTTGATTTTATCAAAGCAAGTAAAATATTTGAGCCAATTAAAAATATTATTACAATCAAACTTGATGAAGAATATGAAAGATTAGGGGTCAGCGGTAAAGGAAATGGGGTTTTTAAAAAAGAACTTGCAAGTGGCTCTATAATTAAAGCAAAAAAGTTAAATCAAGTAAAATCAGGTTGGTTTGTATATAGCAGACTATTTGCTCATAATGGTTCATTTGCATATATAAAGAGTGAAACAGCAGGAGGAGTTTTTTCAGGTGAATTTCCAACATTTACCTTAAAATTTGACAAGTATGAAAAAGATGATTTACTTGAATATTTAGCTTTTTATTTTGTTAGCCCACAAGTAATTTCCTTAATCAATAGGCTAACAACAGGTTCGACAAAAGAAAGTAGAGCAAGATTTAAAGAAGACCAATTTTTAGAACTTTATGCTCCCCTTCCGAAAAAAGAAGATATTTTTTTAGAAATAGTTAGTTCTATAAGACAGATTAATCAATTCAAAAAGGACATAAAGAAACTGTACGAAAGACTTGATGAATTACCAATTTCATATAGAGCAACTTTTCCCTTTAAAGAGTAAAAGCGGAGAAGAAAAACGGCATAAAAAAACTAAGGTTTCGTTTTGCCCAACCGGCAAGAAATAAAACCGGTGTTCCGCCTTTGCAGTTTCTTCACCTGCAAAAAAATAATCGCCAACAAAAAAGAAGTATAATAAACATTTACTTTTGAAAAAAACTAAAACAAAATATTAGTACCAAGAAACCCTTAAAAAATAGAAAAAGCAAATAGAAAAGGAGGGTGAAAAAAGTAGCAATGACTTACTATATACCTTAAACCTCGACTATGCGTCGGTCAACGCAAAAGTAAACCGACACCCCCTCGCAAACAGATGTATGTTCGAGGGGTTTTTTGAGGGGGCGATGGTTAGTTTTATATGAGTTGTGCGTCATTTTAAAATCATTCTATGCTTACAGAAACTATACTTACGGAAACTGAAAAATCAAATTCTTTTGAAGCTGTGAGACAATTTTTAGTTGACGGAAGAAAATTTATTCATGGCGGTAATATTCCATGTTACTTTATTGAAGGAGACCAAAAAGTTGAAACAACTATCACTATAAGTCATGTTTATCATGTACCTTCTTATAATTTAGATGATGATGTATTTAAATCTTATGGATTACGAAACCCTATATGGTCAGCTTATAAGCTTCTGGAATGGGACAATGTAATGAAAGAGTTAGTTATCAAAATTGATAAACATCGAGAAATACGACTGAAACGAATTTAGAGTATGCTCAAACAATTCAATAAAAATTTTGGAGTTTCTACTTCAGTGGAAGAAGAACAGAAAGGGTTTATTAATCGGACAAATCATTTTCTACAGGAAATAAGACATAAATTACTTTCTAAAGAAGATTACTATTCTTTGTTTGCGACAGTGTGTGTTCAACTTGGTTTAAATCCTCAACAGGTAATAGACGCCAACTCTTTTATGTATGCTACTGTTCCAGACTTAAAAGAGATATTGCCAAGTAACTTTTTAAATTCTCTCAAACTTATAACTGCTGTACGTAGCTATTATCAAAAAACACGCAGAATGACCGCTATCATTGACGAGAACATTGAAGCTTTTATAAGCTTATCAAGTGTAGACTTAGGTATAACTTATCGAGCAGGAATGTTTTTTCCTAAAGGTGAGGAATTGTTAGACAAAGAACTGGTTGAATACGCCTTAAATTCCTTAGATAAATTTCCAAATGAAAATAAAGATTTACAAAATGCACTTGAAAACTATCGAGGGTGTTCAAAATATGGTGTAGTTGAGAATTGCTATCGTTGCATAGAAGGATTTGCAAGAGGAATTTTAAAAAACAATAAGACGCTTATTGATAATAAGGCAGAGCTTATTAAGTCATCAGGTCTATCAGAACACTGGAAAAAAATCTTAGCAAACTATATTGATTATGGTAATGAATATGGAAGACATGCTTCTGCTAAACGCCATGATTTCAATGAAGCTGAAGTTGAGGCTTATTTGTACACGACATGTTTACTAATAAGATTAATTGGTCGAATAAGACTAACTCTTAGTTGATAGAGCGAGAAAACAAAACGAACCCAGCTCGTTTAAGTTTAGAGAAGCG
The DNA here is from genome assembly GCA_031424295.1 of Segetibacter sp. Taxonomy (GTDB): domain Bacteria; phylum Bacteroidota; class Bacteroidia; order Chitinophagales; family Chitinophagaceae; genus Segetibacter. The sequence continues at coordinate 10,827 of JANPHE010000332.1, forward strand.
AACTTAAATGGATAATGAAACGTAGGTCTGCGACCGGTAGAAAGTCGGAGTGTTTGCTATCTTTGAACAGGCTAAAAATTTACCGGTCACAGACCTACAGCCATTTAATATTTCAGTGTCCTTCAGAACACTGAAACAAGCTGGGAAATCCAAAGTTTATGCAGGAGTTCCAGGAAACCTTGTAGCTTTTGCTTGCCGACTTTCATTTCAATGTGGATTTGAAGGAAATGTTTCATTCGTTTCCAAGACACAATTGATTGATCACTACAAAAAAACTTTAGGAGCAATGCACTATGACGGACACCTCATGATTATTGACACGCCAACTGCATTGCGACTTATCGATAAATATTTTAAAAATCAAGAACAATGAAAAAGAAAGTAGAACTTGATGTTGACTTTATCGGTGGTGGACCTGCTCCGACAAAAGAAGAATTTCTTGCTATAAGCGAATACATAAAAGCATCTAAAGCTAAACAGAAATTGAAAGAACAGCGTAAAGCTTTACGTATTAAACGCAATGCAAAACAACCTGTTTAACAACGGCACGAACAGCTAACATTTAATGGAGTAAACGAAAAGCCCCAAAATAAAGCCCCGATAATCAAGCACTATCGGGCCTTTTATTCTACTCAATGTTGACCGTAGCCTAGCCCTATATGTTCAAGTATGAGACCCTATTATGGGCTCAGTTTGATTTATTGGGGAGAAAGGAATAATTTGGTTTAAAAATCAATTGGAAAAAGAGTTATTGCAATTTATTTTACCGGAGGGATTACTATTGCATTTCGACGTTATAGAAATATTGTTATTATGCGACATTAA
>JANPHE010000333.1:0-7091 GCA_031424295.1 Segetibacter sp.
TTTTTGAAACCCCTGATCTAAAGCACTCTTCAGCATAAAGGGCTGCAATGTGGGTTAAAATCGAAGGTAATTGGAAGCTTGATTCTATCGCTCCTGTAAACGATACCTCTGCAAATTCTTCATTTTTGGCTTTAGCAATTGGAATGTTTGGCAACAACCAATCGGATAGTGCTGAACTTGTTTGTACCTTTAGTAAGGGAAAGGTGAAAACAAACTTTAGTGGTGAACTGGTAGATAGTGCAACCTATGTTTTTGAGGGAGATAAGATAAAAATTACCTCAGATAGCACCACACAGGAATTTATTTTTTCTTTTGTGAATGATTCTACTTTTTCAATGAAAGACCAGGAAAGTTCATTGTTCATCTATAAGCGAAAAGATTAATTGAATGCTATGATTGCTTGCCTTATGTAATTTCTCCAAACATTGCATCTTAACTTAAACACATCATTTATGAAACAAGTTTGTAGCGCTATTTTATTGGGAATGAGTATTTTATTATTCTCATGCCAAAGCAGGAACAACGAGAAAACTCAAGATGTAGCAACTACTAGTATGGAGCCAGTTTCTGCAATAGGAGCACCGATACAAAACGAAGGAATGATTGCTGATTCAGCGATAGGATTGCCAACGGTAGAGGATCAAGTGTTAAATGGTGGAACACAAGCACCTATAATAGACTGGGAAAAGAAGATCATTAAAACGGCGGATGTTTCTCTTGAAGTTAAAAATTATACTACTTATGATCGTTTTGTCCATGGCAGTACCAAAAAATTTGGTTCCTACATTGCTAGTGAACAACAGCGGAAATCGGATGACAGAATGGAGAATTCTATTTCGATAAAGGTACCCGTTGATCAATTTGAAGCTTTGATCAATTCATTGCCTGGTGATGATGCAAAAGTGATTGAGAAAAGAATTAATACAGAAGATGTAACAGATCAATTAGTGGATACAAAGGCAAGAATAGAGGCAAAAAAGCAGGTTAGGGATAGGTACCTTGTGCTGCTTCAGCAAGCTAATAAAATGAAAGATATCTTAGATGTTCAGCGAGAGATCAATGCCATACAAGAAGAGTTGGAAGCTGCACAAGGAAGAGTGCAGTACCTTACACATCAATCGGCTTACAGTACCATTAACCTTACTTACTTTGAAGTGCTGAATGGTGGAAGTGGTTCAGAGAATTCCTTTCTATCAAAATTGAAAGACGCGTTGAAGAGTGGGGCAGGAATCATTACCGGATTACTTATTGTGATTGCAAGTTTTTGGCCAATCATTTTGGTGGTTGTATTAGGTTGGTGGCTGATTAAGAAAAATGCTGCTAAAAGAATAAACAATCAGAAAAAGTAAATTATTTGCATCTTTTCCTATTTATTTAAATAGGCTAGAGTTGTACATTTGAGCATGAGCAAAAGAAAATTGGTTGTCCTTACCGGAGCGGGAATAAGTGCCGAAAGCGGGTTAAGAACTTTTCGTGATTCTGATGGGTTATGGGAAGGATATGATATTGAAGAAGTGGCTACTCCCAGAGGTTTTGCAAGCAATCCACAACTGGTTCTTGACTTTTATAATATGCGTCGAAAAGATGTATCAGTAGCCAAACCTAATGAAGCTCATATTGGACTTGCAGAATTGGAGAAAGACTTTGATGTAACAATTATTACCCAGAATATTGATGACCTTCATGAGCGGGGCGGGAGTACCAAAGTCCTACACCTGCATGGGGAGATTTTTAAAATGAGAAGTGTGTTGGATTACGATATCGCTTATGACATTAGAGGTGACATTCATGTTGGAGATATGGCTGCTGATGGAGGACAATTAAGGCCACACATTGTTTGGTTCGAAGAAGCTGTCCCTGCTATGGAACCAGCAGTTGCTATTATGCGTTCTGCTGAATTATTTGCGGTAGTTGGTACTTCATTGGTTGTTTATCCTGCCGCCGGATTAGTTAACTACGCTCCATATGAAATACCCAAATTCATCATTGATAAAAGCATTCCATATACTCAATCATTGAATAACTTGATTAAAATAGAAAAACCTGCCACCAAAGGAGTAAGTGAATTGCAGAAAATGCTTAGAAAGTTTATTTAGCTTTTATAAGGTTTTACTTCTATTGAACTTTCGTTGAAAATAATGCCATATTCTTCTAATTCTTTCAATACCGGTGTGTAAATAGATTCTACAATTGGTATATGCAATCCTCGAGTATTTATCGTTCCATTCAAAATCAGTTTGGCTGCTATGCCCAAAGGCAAGCCAACCGTCTTGGCCATAGCTGTATGAATACTATCCTGTCCTTTAACAACTAAACTGCTTTTAACTAGTTGTAGTGCCCCATTGATTTCGTATTCTATTTCATGCTGCATTACAACCATATCCTTATCATTGGTGCTTAAGGCCAGTTTTTTCTCTAGTATAAACTGCAAAACGTCTGCTGCAGTGCATTGTCCTTTGTTGATTTTTTCATCACTATCCAAGCCAAGAAAAAAAAGTTGTTTCAGTGATAAGTTTGCTTCATGCATTTTAATGGAAAGGGTGGCAGCAGCATTGTCTTTGACTTCTTTTACTTTTAAAGAATCAAGTTCGCCTTCTTGGTTTACCATCATAATGTCGTCATCAGTCATGTCTCCTAACGCACCTGATTTTTTTTCAGCATCCATTAGTTTTACAAGGTTTTCCATGATTTCTTTTGCAAAAGACAACCTGCTGCTAAGCATTTCATCTAACCATTTATTAAAACCATGGTTATCAAAATGCTGTTTGAAAAAATCTGCTAACGATAATCCATCAGTATCATACAAATCATTTTCATCGGTTAAGTGAAGGTCAATAATGTTCTTCCAACCAAAACAGAAATCAGGATGGCGAAGCGTTGTCCTAATAAAAGTATCTGTTTCTTCTAATTTATAAATTGGAATATAACTTAGCGAATCACGATTTGGGTAATATGCAAATTTTAAATTTTCATCAACTTCTACAATATGATCGGTACTAAACAATTGTTCATATTGAACATGTTTAATTTCTCCGCTTTCTTTAAAGTCTGCCCCAGCTTTTCCTGCCAACACTACATTTCTTGGGTTCCAGCTTATTTTATAATGCCATGGATTGTCATCACTTTCTGGTGCAACCAAACCGCCACAATGCGATTTGAATGAGCTGATTTTTCCATCAATCGCATGAATTCTATTAATCAATTGCATGGCACTCATATGATCTATTCCTGGGTCAAGACCCATTTCGCATAGAAATAAAAGGTTTTTGTTTTCTATTTCTTGGGAGAGTGCTTTTATTTTATTATCGATATAAGAAGCAGTTAGCAAATGTTTAGAAAAGGTAACACAATCAACTGCAACCAGATAATGTAATGAAGGTGGTAGCATAGAAATAACAACATCAGATTGATGGATTAGGGCTTGCCTAAGATTTTCATCTTCAATATTTACTCCTTGAGCCTTTACCAATAAATGTTCTCCAACTTTTGATTGAGCATGATCTAGATTACCATCTGCCACAGTAACGGTGTAGTTATTTTCTGTAGCTAAATTTTTCAGGTAATCTATTAGTGCAGTTGCTGATTTGCCTGCACCAAAAAGTAGTATGTGTTTCATATTTGACAAAAGTATTGGTATTTACAAAATGTTGCTCAACAGGTTAATGTTCAAAGCAAACAGATTATTACAGATCAGTAAAGTAAAATAATATTACCTGGATAGTGCTATTCATTAATTCATCATTAGAACATTCACGCTGCGCTGTAGGATATTAAAAGCTATTTCAGCCATTAGGTTTTCTTTGTCAAGAGTTGGATTGACCTCTGTAACTTCGAAACAGCAAATTTTACGGTTTTGCATAAACTTACTTACCAAATCTTCTGCTTCCCTTTCTTTTAGTCCGTTGCTTACAGGTGTGCCCGTACCTTTTGAAATAGAAGAATCCAAGCAGTCTACATCAAAGCTGACATAAATATCTGTGCAATCGCTCAAGTACCTTATAACTGATCGTACAATATTTTCGGGCCCTTTGCGGCGTACTTCACTTGTTGTAATTACTTTAATGCCTAATTTCTCAATCAACGCTTTTTCTTCTCTTTCATAATCCCGTAATGAAATGAGCACTATGTCTTCTCCTAACACTTTGGGGCAAATTTTACCTAAGTTTTTAAGATAGTTCCATTGGCGTTCGGTTTCTTTATCCAGTTCATGAACAGCGTTTTCTTCATTGTCTTCGCCAAGGGCAGTTGCTAATGGCATACCATGCATGTTGCCAGAAGGAGTAGTGTATGGAGTATGAAGATCTGCGTGTGCATCAATCCAAATAATACCTAATTTAGAATTAGGCTTAGCCATCTTAATGCCTGCAATAGTAGCACCAGACATGCTATGATCTCCACTAAGGATGACGGGGAAAAAGTGGCTCTTAATGGAGTCCATTACGGCCTTACTAACTTTATCGTACATAGTACAAATGCCTTTAATGCGCTTTGCATATGGCGATACAATGGGTTCGAATAGGATGTTGTTTTCTGCAGGAATTTTTTCTGATGGAAAATGAACAAAGAAATTGCTCATAAAATCCAATGCGGCAATTTTAATAGCATCAATACCAAGGCTTGCACCTCTTGTACCAGCACCAATTTCGGATGGAACTTCAATCAATTTGATATTCTTCATATAAACTTTTTAATGGGCAGTTATGCTAAAAAACAGGGGTTTAAAAATTGTACTTTTTCCGGGATGTAATGGTTTTCCGGTAGTATCAATATAGTAAAAGCTTTGATATAGCTTTTTATTAGTAGCATAATCCGCAATCGGAAGCAAATTACAACATTTATCTCCAACCGAATTATTGTCTGTAACGTAATTAGAATGGAATAAAATATTTTTCCAGTATTGTCTCAACAAAGCTTTTTGTCTTTTCGGGGTATCCTTTTAGCCAAATGACTTACAGAATTGCAAATCTTGAAGCGTTCTTTGTAATGTTATCAACAACAATCCAAAACAGGGAAACATTCCCGGATCGGTGAAGATGACAAAAAATAATCCGAAAATTCTGTAACCCTTTTTTAATCCCCAAACACCAAAAACCGGCACTATGAAATCAACAAACACATCAACAGACAACCAACTGATTGCATCATTTCAGCAAGGAAATAATCAAGCATTAGAAACATTGATTAACAAACACAAGGATAGAATATTTACATCTATCTTAATTCTTGTAAAAGATAAATACCTGGCTGAAGATCTTTTTCAGGATCTATTTATCAAAATAATTGATACGCTTCGCGATAACCGATATAATGAAGAAGGAAAGTTTTTGCCATGGGCATTGAGGGTAGCTCATAACCTATGCGTTGACCATTTCCGCAAAGTAAATAGAAAGCCTACAATTGTTACCAGCGATAAACAAGATATTTTTGAAATAATCAATGTAGTTGAAGAAGGTGCAGACATTTCTATGATAAAGGAGCAAGGAAATGACCGCATTCGTAAGATTGTTGATATGTTGCCTGAAGAACAAAGAGAAGTAATTGTTTTGCGTCACTACGCTGAGCTTAGTTTCAAAGAAATAGCAGAGGTCACCAATTGTAGCATTAATACTGCGCTTGGACGTATGCGTTATGGTCTGATGAATCTTCGCAAACTGATGGTAGAAAAGCAAATCGCTTTTTAAAATTGCCTATAGTTTCCTATCCATAGTTTACAACTCCGGCCCATTAAAAATGTAAAAGCCAACCGATTTGGGTGGCTTTTTTTGTATATTTTTTTAAACAACTTATCTAGGCTTCAGTCCAAAAAAGGATGCGCCATTTTGCATGCCAGTTACATTGGCACCAGCAAATCTTGACAATCGAAGTGAAAAAGTAAGCATAAAATATCTGCCTAAGCGATTGGTATAGGTATCAGTTATGATATTGTTACTTACCGTTCTTGATACACTTGCATTTTGATTTAGCAAATCAAAGGACTGAATTTTAATTGACCCATTTTGCTTTTTAAATAGCTTCTTTTCTATAAATCCATTAATAATAAATGGATCTGTAAAATCGGAAGTGTAGCCTTTGTTGATTGTCTTTTGAACATCATAACTAAATACAAAATTACCTGGTAAGTATATCTTAGCATCACTGCTTAAAATATAATTTGAAACCTGTGTATTCGCACTGTTGCTTAAAGTGTATTTTGTACTGTTCAAAACATAAGTGCCAGCTACACCAAGTTCTAACCAACTGTTTGTGTTTATTGTACCTTTTACAGTTTGAGAAAACACCCAATTTCTTCCTATGTTTCTTTCGGAATTAATGTATGAAATGATGTTGTTGTAGTTAACAATGCCATTTACACTAAGGGTGTACCTACGATTTTTGAATGGCTTGGAAAAGAAATAAAACCCACTCATAGAGTAATTTCCATTGTCATTCAAATACCTCAACTCTTGTGCACCGGGGCGCTTACTAATTGAGTTTGTTATTATCTTATCTGATATCACTGATAAACTAATATTACTAAAGAATACATTGCCTTTTGCTAAATCAAAATTGTTGTAGCGAAGGTTTAGCGTATTGGAAAATTCGGGTCTCAGGTCAGGATTACCTACAGTTATGTTTAAGGGATCTGTATTGTCAGTTATTGGCTGAAGTTGAGTATATGATGGCTGAGACGTTCGGCCCGAATAATTGATGTCAAACGAACGACTTCTTGAAAATTTATAAGAAAATCTGGCACTAGGTAAATAGTTTATTAAATTTTGGCGGAAAGCATTGATTTTTGAAACGCTATTCACAACTGCCGGTTGAACAGCCATTCCTATGCTATAAGTATATTTTTTTTGAGTTACTCGATAATTGATGCCAACACGAGTTGTGTAATAAATATTCTCATAATCGTTACTCAAGCTATCAATTAGCTTTCTTTTACTATTAGAAGTATCAATATTATAAACAAACTTATCGTTTGCAGCTACCGACCTCGTATAATTATAATTAAACTCCAGGCTTTCCGTTTTAGAAATGGGTTTAGCCAGATCTGGCCGGGAATGCCGAGCAGGCTGACGACACCGAGCGCCCACACCGCGACGTTCGGG
>JANPHE010000334.1:0-1766 GCA_031424295.1 Segetibacter sp.
AGTTCTGGCTTGAAGAACAATATTGAGCTTTAGTAAATATCATTGAACAACAAAACAAAAATCAACAACAGTTCCCAGCAGAAGGAATACTAATACCCAACCTTCGCAAAGCCGCGAACGTTGCCTGCAATTTTTCATGACAGCTCAAACTTCAAACAGAAAATTATATTCATTCATAAACTAAAACTACATGAGTTTTCATTCGGACACATCCTCTATCAAACGCTACATCATTGACTGTTACCCACAATTTATTGCACCGATTGAAGCCATACAATGGTCCAGTTGGGAAACTGATGATGATATTCCAGACGGTAAAAATTCTATTTGGGTTAGCTTCTATACGCTGTCTATGGCTTTATCAAATCTTGACAACGATTTTTCAACACAAGAAGTTGATTTTTTCAGAGACATCGAACAAATTTTTAATGAAGTTGATGACGATGTAAATGACCTTTCATCACAACAACTATTGAATATTTATAAAAGCAACTTTGAAAAAAATAGACACATATTTGGGGAAATAAAAATGCCTGTGGCAATATCCTATTTGGACATCTACGATAATGCCTATGGAACCGACTTTGGTCAAAATGCACGAACAATGTACTTTCGGTTTGCAAATGCATTTGTGAAAGCCGATGGTAAAGTAACTAATCAGGAAATAGATGGTTTGGAAAAGCTGAAAAATTTATTTTACCCTGCTGCTGATGTTCATAACGAAACTTCAACTGAAACACCCTTATTAAAAAATAATCAAGAAGACAAACCCCGTTCTTTGGATGAACTGCTTGCCGAATTAAAGAGTTTAGTTGGTTTGGATGATGTAAAACGAGATGTTCAGGAAATGGTCAACTTTCTTAAAATTCAACAATTACGAGCCTCTAAAGGAATGGCAAGTACACCTATTTCTAAACATTTAGTTTTTTACGGAAATCCTGGTACAGGAAAAACAACAATAGCAAGACTTCTTTCAGAAATATACAAAGCCTTAAATGTTATTAGCAAAGGACATTTAGTTGAGACAGACAGAGCAGGGCTTGTAGCAGGTTATGTTGGACAAACTGCACTAAAAGTACATGATGTTGTCAATAAGGCTTTAGGTGGCATTTTATTTATTGACGAAGCATATACATTAAATGGAGAAGGGCAAGATTTTGGTTCGGAAGCTATTGATACATTGCTCAAATTAATGGAAGACAACCGCAATGATTTAATCGTTATAGTAGCTGGGTACACAGGAAAGATGAGTAAATTTCTTTCATCAAATCCGGGGTTCAAATCAAGGTTTAATAAGTACCTTTCATTTGACGATTACTCACCGGAACAACTTCAAAAAATATTTGTGCGTTTGTGTGAGAATGGCAGTTTCAAATTGACAATTGAAGCGGAAGAAAAAATACTTGGAATATTCAAAATCTTGTACGAAGTGAAGGATGAAACTTTTGGTAATGCACGACTTGCAAGAAACTTATTTGAAAACACGGTTAATAATCAAGCTAACAGAATTATTACGTTGACAGAAATAACAGAGGAATTGCTGTCGACAATAGAGGTCGCAGACATTCCCGGCGAAGTTGAAATTCATGCTTCATTGGCTTAACGGCTACAAATAAAACTGCAGGCAACATGGGTGGCTGATGCACAACTAAGTTTTGGAAAAATCCGGTAGTTTTTGAGGTAGCACCATGCGGTATTGGAGCTGTTAGCAGCAACAAGATTCGATTGATATTTTGTAATCCTGCTTTTGTATAGGCAACGATGTT
>JANPHE010000335.1:0-5180 GCA_031424295.1 Segetibacter sp.
AAATAGAAGCAGCAAACGACTATGTCTGCGGTACCATGACTGTTGAAGGCGCTCCTTATCTAAAGGACGAACATTTGTCAGTTTTTGACTGCGCTAATAAATGTGGTAAGAAAGGTGAACGATACATTCATGCACAAGGACACATCAGGATGATGGCGGCTGTTCAACCTTTTGTAAGTGGTGCCATTTCTAAAACGATCAATCTTCCTAATGAAGCAGCTGTAGAAGAAATAGCAGAATGTTATTTGCTTAGCTGGCAATTGGGTTTAAAAGCAAATGCGTTGTATCGTGATGGTTCTAAATTGTCTCAACCACTAAGCAACAAGAGCGATAAGAAGAAGAAATCTGATGATAAAGAGGACAAATTGCAATTGGCTAAAAGCGAAGAGTCAGATACTTCTGCATCAGAATCGAATATTGTAGATTTAAGTAAGCTAACTGTAGAAGAGTTATTAGAAGAAGTAACCAAGCGTATGAATGCTTCTCCTGATACCAAACTAAAGCGCAAACTTAGCGACATCGTTCAAAGGAAAAAGTTACCTGCTAAGCGTCGTGGGTTCACTCAAAAAGCAAAAATAAACGGACAAGTTATTTTCCTTCGTACAGGAGAGTTTCAGGACGATACTTTGGGAGAAATTTTCATTGACCTGGCCAAAGAAGGATCTACCCTTCGCAGTATGATGAACTGCTTTGCTATTGCTGTTTCTGTTGGTCTGCAATATGGTGTTCCTTTGGAAGAATTTGTTGAGAAGTTTGTTTTCACCAAGTTTGAACCTGCCGGAATGGTAGATCATCCAAATATTAAAACAACTACTTCATTAGTAGATTTCGTTTTCCGTTGTTTGGCTTATGAATACTTAGATCGTACAGATCTGGTTCATGTGCTTGACAGACCTGAAATCAGTAACCTGGGTGATGATCTTGACGATTTTAAACCTGAATTAAGTAGTGTTAGGGTAACTGCGCCAAACCAATCAGTAGTTATTCCAAGCAGGCACGAAAAGCCACAGCCAAAGATGGTTGCATCTGCAAATAGTGGCATGGATGCCATGAACGAAGCAAATAAGAATATGCAAAGTGATGCACCTGCATGCAATGTTTGTGGACACATTACAGTTAGAAGCGGCACATGTTATAAGTGTATGAACTGTGGCAATAGTTTAGGATGCAGCTAAAACAACCAATAAAAATATAAATTTTCTGACCCCATAATTTTTATGGGGTCATTTTTTTGGAAAGCACTTTTATTATAGAAAAATGCTTTTATAGGTGTATTGTTTCATTTTATCCAAATTTATGTGCAAATTGTAATGAAAATAGTTGGAAGTCAATGCTTTTATAGATAGCAGGAAATTTTCTAGGCGATTATTTGCTAGTTGATTGAATGTTGAACTATGAAAGTTTAATAATTGAAAATCAAAGTATTGCAATGAATTTTTAGCCAATCTTAATTTTTAGCGAACAGAAGCTTAAATAAAATTAATACTGATATTCAATAAAAGGTCTATCTTCGTTGTGTTCTTAATGATCTTTACAGTTTCGCAATAAGTTCTCTGCACGTTTCTCTGTAAATGTTTCGCTGGTACTTTTGGTTCTTGGGTCATTAGGGTTTTTTTTATTTTTTTAATTTTTTCAGAAATGAACATTTACGTTGGAAACCTCAGCTGGACAATGACTGAGCAGGATTTAGCCGATCTTTTTACCCCATTCGGCGAAGTAGTATCTTCAAAAATTGTTACCGACAAATTTAACGGTAACCGCAGCAAAGGGTTTGGTTTTGTTGAAATGACTGATGATGAAGCAGCTCGTACTGCTATCAGCCAATTGAACGAATCTGAGCACATGGCACGCAAAATCGTAGTTAACGAATCACAACCTCGTCCAAAAGACGGTACAGGTGGTGGTGGATTCAGTCGCGGTGGCGGCGGCGGAAGCCGTGGCGGCGGTGGCGGATTTAGTCGTGGTGGCGGCGGTGGAAACCGTGGTGGCGGCGGCGGATTTAGCCGTGGCGGTGAAAGTGGCGGTGGCGGTGGATACAATCGCTATTAATCCTGTTTAAATCAAAAAACTGTAAAGTCTGGCTTAGGTCGGACTTTTTTTTATGCCTTAACTTAATGGATTTCTCGGCGAAATTGACATTCATATTTTTTTTTAGGCCATTTCGTTTAACTGGACATTTATGTTGTGGCGTTTTTGGCTTGGGATGAATTCAAATTCTCTCTAAGAACTTTTTATATTAAAATCAGATCATATTATTCAACTGATTATTAGTAATTGAATCAATAGCAGATTATTATTTCTTGAACTGACAAAACGAAAAACCCCCGATTTTTATCAGGGGTTTGTTACAATTTTCAAAATGATTATTCTATACTTTCTCTGCTATCATATTTTTCACCTTATCTATAATTTCACCTTTGGTTATGGGTATTCCCATGATCTTATTATATCCTTTTGCATCTATAAAATACTTGTCGCGGATAATTTTAATCAATTGGCCATTGTTGATTTCGGGAATGAGAACTTGTTCATAATTATTCAAGATTTCTCCCAGGTTTTTCGGGAAAGGTCGTATGTAGCGCAAATGTGCATGTGCTACAGCAATTCCCTGATCCAATAGTTCCTGAACAGCACTCTTGATGGCACCGTAGGTACTGCCCCAACCAAGTACGAGTACCTGACCTTTTTCTGGTCCGTTGTCTAATTGCTGCAAAGGAATATAGTCCGCAATTTTTTCAATTTTTTCTTCCCGAATATTGACCATTAGTTGGTGATTATCCGGATCATAGCTCACATTGCCTGTTATGTTTTGTTTTTCTATACCGCCCAATCTGTGCTCAAGACCAGGTGTTCCGGGAATGGCCCAAGGTCTTACTAGTTTTTCATCTCTCAAATAGGGCTGAAATTTCTCTTCACCTTCTGCAAGTCCTTCTTTAAATTTTACTTCAATAGCCGGTAAATCTTCGCTTTTTGGAAACTTCCAGGGTTCGGCACCGTTCGCTATATAACCATCGCTAAGGAAAATGACAGGTGTCATGTGCTGAACAGCAATTCTCACAGCTTCATATACCGCACTAAAACAGTCGCTAGGCGTAGATGATGCTATCACAGGCATAGGGCATTCGCCATTTCGGCCAAAATATGCCTGCATTAAATCACTTTGCTCTGTTTTGGTAGGCAATCCGGTAGAAGGACCACCACGCTGAACATTAATTATTAATAATGGAATTTCGAGCATGACCGCAAGGCCCATAGCTTCCGCCTTTAGTGCCATACCCGGACCTGAAGTAGTGGTAATGCCTAATAAGCCTCCATAGCTGGCACCGATAGCTGAAGTAACAGCAGCAATTTCATCCTCTGCTTGAAAAGTTTTTACACCAAACGATTTATGCTTACTCAGTTCATGTAAAATATCTGACGCAGGCGTAATGGGGTATGAACCAAGGAAAATTTGCAGACCGCTTTTTTGACTAGCAGCTATCAAACCATAACTCAAAGCCTGGTTGCCCATGATACTTCTATACTTGCCGGGTATCATTTTGGCTTTTTCGACACGATACCGGGTGGTAAATGTTTCGGTGGTATCTGCATAATTAAAACCGGCTTGCAGGGCTCTTACATTGCTCTGTAAAATGGTATCTTTCTTCCCGAATTTTTCGGTAATGAATCTCACCGTATTATCCATATCGCGGTTGTACATCCAATACAAAAAGCCCAATACAAACATGTTTTTTGCACGGTCTTTTTCTTTCACACCCATTTCAAACTCTTTCAGCGCTTCCCGGGTAAGTTTTGTAACATCAATTTTGATGACAACATAATTGCCAAGGCTATCATCTTCCAACGGATTTACCCCTTCGGGGTAATTGGCAAGTCGGAGATTTTTAGAATCAAAGCCGTCTGTATTGGCAATTATTTTTCCACCTTTTTTCAGGCCTTTAAGGTTCACTTTTAGGGCAGCAGCATTCATTGCAACCAATACATCGCAGTCGTCACCGGGTGTAAAAACACGGTCGCTACTAAACCTAAGTTGGTAACCACTCACGCCGGGCAACGTTCCTATTGGAGCACGAATTTCTGCTGGAAAATCGGGGAAAGTTGCCAAATCTATACCTAACAAAGCGGTATTATTGGTAAATTGACTTCCCGTCAATTGCATACCATCTCCGCTGTCTCCGGCAAATTTTATTACCACATCCTTTAAAAGCTCTTCTGAATAGTTCATTGTTGTGATTATTGTTATCGAAAAACAAGTTACAAAAATACAGGATGCACCAATAAGAATAGTAGGATTTTTCCTGCACGATAAATGTCATTAAAAAAATTGAACTTTTACAATAGAAAAGAGAATAAAGTAGTTTTTGCATTTCTTTTTTCTATGCATTCACTATTTTTGATTAATAGAAATAAAATAAATAATAACTATGGCAATTTTTAAATCGGGTAATCCCACCTTATCAGAAAAGATTTTCAACACAACAGTAGCAGATCAGAATCAGGGTGTAATGACAGCACGTGGTGCTATGAATAAATTTGGTTTTTTATTTTTTATGGTCATTGCAAGTGCGGGTTTTACCTGGCATTTGTTTGATCAAGGCAAGGTACAATTGATGATGCCATTAATGTTAACAGGCATTATTGGTGGATTGATTGTAGCTATTGTAATAACGTTTAAGCAAAGTTGGGCGGGTTATCTTGCTCCTTTGTATGGTTTATTGGAGGGATTATTTCTTGGCGCTATTTCTGCCATGCTAAATGCTGCTTTTGCGGAAAAATACCCAGGGCTGATTATGAATGCAATTGGCCTGACCCTAGGAGTTGGCGTGGCAATGTTCCTATTATTCAACTTTAGAATCATCAGGGCTACAGAAAGGTTTAAGTCAGTGGTTTTTACTGCTACGTTGGGTATAGCTATGTTTTACCTGATTATTTGGGTCCTTAGATTATTTGGTGTTGAAATGGAAGTAATGTCCATAAACAATGGTAGTTTATTGGGTATAGGTATCAGTTTATTTGTGGTGGTGATAGCAGCTTTAAACGGATCACATTTATTTTGTGGGGACTAAGCAAAAAGTTTATGTAGCCTGAATAAGAAAAAGGGTACATCTACTACACCTCTTTGATTGGCTCTGAATAGTTTTATTTTTGAATTGAATGATTCTGCGTTTGCATTTGTATTT
>JANPHE010000336.1:0-14156 GCA_031424295.1 Segetibacter sp.
TAAGTACCAATTTCATGCGTTATGCTTACGACTTTGTTATGCTTGATAGTACTTACAATCAATTTCACGGAAGTGCTGATAAGGACGAAAATTATTTTGGATTAGGAAAAACAGTTTATGCAATTGCCGACGGAAAAGTGATATATGCTTCCAATAAGCACAAAGACGATAAAACATTTGATATACCCGAAATTTCAAATAATCCACTTGAATTATATGGTAACTGTATTGCAATTCAACACAAAAACGGTGCAATAAGTATTTATGGACATTTAAAACAGCATAGTTTGAAAATTAAAGTTGGGGATAATGTGAATGCAAAACAGGAAATTGCAGCAATTGGTGTTTCCGGGAGTTCGTTTTTCCCACATTTGCATTTTGAAATGAGAACTTCTATAAAAAATTCTGCCGAAGGGTTTCCTTCCTATTTTTCTAACATATTTTTAGTAGAAGGAAATTCAAAATTAAAATCAGGTTTATTAGAAACAGGCAATGTTATAGAGACAAAATAGAAAAACAATAGCTAATTTCCTACACTCCTCAAAACCGCTATGAAAAATAAAAAAGAATTATCCCTGTTGGAAAGTGAATCATTTCTCAGCATTTTGCAACTGCGCTTTGAGCAAAACATGAACCGCCACAAAGGGATTGAATGGAAATCTATTCAAACCAAATTGAACCTGCCGGCAAACAAAGCAAAACTGTGGTCGCTCAATGAAATGGAGAAAACAGGTGGAGAACCGGATGTGGTTGGTTTTGATAAAACGACCGGTGAATACAATTTTAATGACTGTTCAACAGAAAGTCCAAATGGCAGAAGAAGTATTTGCTACGATCGCGAAGGGCTGGATTCGAGAAAAGAATTCAAACCAAAAAACAATGCGATTGATATGGCGAGCGACATGGGCATTGAGCTATTAACCGAAGAAGCATATAGGGCACTGCAAAAACTGGGCAACTTCGATTCTAAAACTTCCAGCTGGTTACAAACACCCCCCGCAATCAGAAAACTTGGTGGAGCCATTTTTGCTGATTTCAGATTCGGCCATATTTTCGTTTATCACAATGGCGCACAATCTTACTATGGCGGCAGAGGTTTCCGGGGTTCTTTAAAGGTTTAATTTTTGGATGCAATTCAATGCTTACTTCTTTTTGCGAATGCTGATGATGCTACCTGCCTCAAAACAACAACCAACGGATGCTAAAAGCCGGGACCAAATTATAAGTTCATTAGAAAACCAAACTATCAACGTAGCGCTTCCCAATTGCTTAAAAAATATCCAAACCTTTTAGCAAACTGAATTTAGTTGCAACTTATTTCTACTCAGTTTTCTTGTATTCCAAAATATCACTCGGTTGGCAATCCAATGCATTACAAATAGCCTCCAAGGTTGAAAACCTAATGGCCTTTGCTTTGCCGGTCTTTAAAATGGAAAGATTAGACAAGGTCAAATCTACTTTTTCTGACAGCTCATTAAGCGACATTTTTCGCTTTGCCATCATCACATCTAAGTTTACAATGATTGGCATAGGTCAAACAGTTAAATCGTTTTCATTTTGAATTTCAACTCCTTTAGAAAAAATTGCAGCAATAACATAAATAACTGCTGCCATCAAAATGAAGGCCTGACTGTCTGCCCAAAACTGGTCTAACATGTCTATTTCAAATCCACGATGAAGTAAATTCTTTGCAGTTTGCTGAGCTACATAACTTAAAAGTCCAATGGTAAGCGTGACATAACTCATTTGAGTTATTAGATTGGAAACAACGTTGTTGAACGGTTTTGATAAATTAAGTTGGCTAACAAGTTTGACAACATAATAGAATAAAACTGCCTTCAAAATAGAAATGCTCATCACAAAACTGTACATACCATAAAAAGCCCAGTTACTCCTTTTATACATTTCACTTAAGTCCAACTTTTGGTACAGCTTATAGAGAACTTCAGGTTTAAACAGGCTGAAAATAAAATTTACAATCAATGCACCGGCTTCTATGCACAGGCCAACGAAAATGACCCACGAAACGATTTGCAAGCCATTAAAAATGAACACGTTTTTCTTTGACATAATTGATAATGATTTAAAATTATTTGACAAAAGTAATAAATATTTATTGATAAACAATAAATAAACAACGTTTTTCATAAAATATTTATTCTTATCGCTTTTATGAAATATTTCATTTTTTGCAATCGGAGAACGATTCCTATTTTAATTCCACACAAATCATACAATATCATAAACAACGAAATTCATTTTAAAATAGCATGATTGGGTCTCCTTCATTTACCAAATCCAAACTAAATAAACAAGTTGTTCAAGCACTCATTCAAACCCACTTATAGACCTCAGTCCCCATCGATCAATTTTCGAAAAAAAACAGCTTCCAATATATTGCAATCAGTGATTAATTGCATTTGAAGATTAATTTTTTTCGCATGCTGTCCTTTAACCAAAAAATTTCTTTACCTGTTTCCAAAACCATTATTTTTGAAAAGACAGAAATGAATCTGTTTAAATATTACATCTTTATTTCTTCATGCACTTCGAATTTGGCTTTTATAGTTCCCTCCTATTAATCTTTTTTGTACATGGATTGGTCTATGCCATTTTGCTATATAGAAAAGGCTACCGCAACGAGAGCCAACCAGATAAATGGTTGAGCATTTTTTTATTATTGTGCATTTTATATATCGCTCCTTGGATGTTGGGCTTTGGCGGATGGTACGACACCCAACCCTACCGCGACTTCATATTTTACATGCCCTTTCAGCACCTTTACTTTATTGGGCCTGTTATTTTCTTTTACGTCCAAAGCCTGCTAAACCCCTCCTTCCGTTTTGGTAAAATGGGTTGGATGCATTTGCTACCCGGCATCTTGTATTTGCTATACAGCTTTATTATCTACATCACCGACAATTTAATTTTGCACCAATATTATTTTTTGTCAGACGGAACCGATCGTGATTTTGACAATTGGTACCAAATATCCGGTACGATATCTATGTTGGTTTATTTCTTGCTTTCGCTTCGGTACTACCAATTGTACAGAAGTATGGTAGTGCAGGTAGTTAGTTTTGCTGATACACTCCTTTTCAAGTGGGTAAAAAATTTCCTGACAGCGTTTCTAGTCATGATTTTGTTGAATGTTGTATTTTCAATTGCCGCATACTTCCCGGTATTTAAAAAGCTGGAATATACAGGCCCTTGGTGGCAGTATTTTTCATTTGCTTTGATATTTTATTATATCGCTATTGCCGGCTATTCTAATGTTGTCAGGACCAGCCTAGGTTATAAAGTCAACTTACTGACTAATCGTCCCATGTACCTGTTGCAACAGCCGTCTCCCCTATCTTCAATCACAATTGAAATGGAAGATGCAGAGGTTATAGAAATAACGACAACTAAGGAAGAGGGCATAACAAGCGATACCCTGCTGGATGAATGGAAGCCAAAAATACTCCAACAAGTAGCTGCAGAAAAAGCATATGAAGATCCGGAACTTACACTTGCCCAAATAGCCCGAATGGTCAAAAGCAATCCAACTATTGTTTCAAAAGTCATTAACCAAGGGTTTCAATTAAATTTCAACGACTTCATCAACCATCATCGGGTTGAAGCTGTAAAGCAAAAATTACAAGCAGGAGAACAACAAAATCAAACCCTGCTTGGCATTGCACTCGACTGCGGCTTTAACTCCAAAGCCACCTTTAACCGCGCATTTAAAAAGCATACCGGCTTAAGTCCAAAAGAATACATGCAGCAATTGTGATGCTTCCAATCAATTGCTTTTCATAGCATTCATACAATTTGCAACGCTCTTTATGATTTGAGCCCTATTACTTTAGCCTCAAATCATCTTTTGAAGCGACTAACCGATTACCAGACATCAATTTTGTCGAAACAATTCATCAAATCAAAAAAGTTTCGTCATGCTAACCTCAAATTTATTTCCCCGAGTATCCTGTTTCCTTTGGATGGCTATCCTTGCAATTGCACTTTCCATCTTTTTACCCGCAGGTGCCCAAATGGTTTCTTATACGCCTTTGAATGCTAATTTTGAAACGACCATTACCATCAGATTTAATCTCAATTTCTTGCAAAGCGAAAAAGGGAAAAAACTTCTTGGACAAACCAAAGGACTTTATTTATGGGCAGGTGCCGGTTCTTCAACAGCCAATGCTTTTGAGTTTTCTCCTGATGGGCAAACAAATTTTAACCAACCGGTGGTAAACGGCCAACTTACTTGTGTTGGCAACAATCGTTGGGAAATTACCATCAATCCAAGAACTTATTTTAATGTATCCATTTCAAAAAAAATAGCAGCACTGGGTCTGATTGTAAAAAATGAAGATGGTTCTGCACAAACCGAAGACATCATTTTACTACCAGGAAAATCTATAAGCCTATCAGAAGTAGTGGTAATTGCCAACAAGCCTTTTATAGAAATGCAACCCGACAAAACAGTGATGAATGTACAGTCAGACATCAATGCGATGGGAAGTAGTGCTCTGGAAATATTGCAAAAAGCTCCGGGAATAAGTGTAACAGGCGATGACATCATCAAAATGAGTGGAAAACCGGGCGTTACTGTATTAATAGATAATCGACCAATTCAGATAAGTACCCGGGAATTAGCCAATTTTCTAAGAAGTTTACCCGGCAGTACCATTGATAAGATTGAACTCATTACCAATCCTTCGGGCAAGTATGATGCGCAAGGCAATGCAGGGATAATCAACATCAGGCTAAAGAAAATAAAATTAGTTGGAACCAACGGCAGCGTATCTGCTAGTTATACCCAAAATGTACATTATAGAACCAATGCTGCATTTAACATCAACCACCGCAGTGGCAAAGTGAATGTGTTTAGCAATATGAGCGGGGATAACAACCTGCAACACACATCGGGTAAAATAGAAAGAAAGGTACAAGTTGGTAATGTGACCAAAATTTTCCGCAATACCACTACAGACATTGACCAAAATACCAGTTACAACATACGAACCGGGATGGATTTTTATGCATCTAAAAAACACACTTTCGGACTACTGTTAAATGCCAGAGGAAACCGAACACCTTTTAACACGCGGGGAAATACCGTTATTGTTACCAACGACGAAATAGACTCATCGCTCATCACTCAAAATGACAATGTATTCAAAACGCGCAGCCTCAATACCAACCTAAACTACCAATATGAAGACACGGTAGGCAATGTGCTGAATTTAGATGCCGATTATTCTAGTTTCAAGAATACCAATGACAATAACCTGAGTACATTGTTGCAGAACAAAAAATACGAAACCTATCAAACTGCCGTCAACCGCCAAGCAGTAGCCACTACCATAAATATTTATGCAATCAAAGCAGACTATAGCCGGTCATTAATCAAATGGAATGCAAAACTAGAAACAGGTGCGAAAGTAGCTAGCGTTTCAACCAACAATATCCTTAATGCTACATTTTTGGTCAATAGCAAAATGATATCGGATACTGGCCGAAGCAATACGTTTACCTACACCGAAAAAATAAATGCGGCATATGCTAACTTTGGGCAACGGCTACAAAAATTTGAATACCTGGTAGGCCTTCGCCTAGAAAATGCTATGATTAACGGCCAATCAACCGATTTAAACAACAAGCGCATCAACAAGCCGGATACACAATACCTTAATATTTTTCCATCGTTGTTTGTTACTTATAAAGCAAATGATAACAATACCATTTCCATGTCGTTTAGCAGGCGCATAAATCGCCCCGATTATCAATCATTGAATCCCTTTGAGACCATTTATGACCTATATACCAGCGAGAAAGGAAATCCATACCTTCGTCCTCAATACACACAAAACTATGAAGTAAAATATGCTTATAAATCCAGTTTGAATGTAGCATTTGGCTACAACCATACTGTTGATTATAGCCAAACCATTTCGCAACAAATACAGCAGCAAACAACTGCCACTTCAGACAACATTGGTAGCCTGGACAACGCTTATTTGAACATCAGCAGCCCTATGCAGTTGCGCAAATGGTGGACAGGTTATATAAACGTAAGTGGCTTTTTGAATCATTATCGGGGCAACTTGCCGGATGGAGTATTAAACAATCGTGTGTTGGGTATGAACTATTACATTCAACAAAATTTTAAGGCAGGAAAAAACTGGACTTTTCAGTTGAGTAGTTGGTACAATTCTCCCACTACTGAAGCTATTTTCAAAACAGCATGGCTAGGCAGTGTAGATTTGGGTATTAAGAAAACTATACTCGATTCAAAGATGACCTTCAGACTTGCCATTGTTGACATTTTCAACACACAGCGTTGGAAGCAAACGGTTCACTTTGCCAACCAGGATTATGTTTACAAGCGCAAATGGGAAAGCAGGGGAATCCGGTTACAGGTTAGTTACAATTTTGGTAAGACAAAGTACAATGCCCGTGACCGCGAAACAAATACAGATGCAGACCGTATAAAACCGAAGCATTAGAGATAGTACTATTTCTATATTAAAAGTGACCCAAAAATAAAATCTTCACAAGTTGTAACCAACGAATGTCAGTATCGATTACAAGTAGCAATAGTTCTGCTTTTTGTATTGTAGTGAAGGCGTGATGCGAAAAATAGAACAAGGTTTATCATTTGTTCTTCCAAAGTAAATATGCTTAAAAAGGAAGCTAAGGATTAACAATTCAATGTGGTATTTCCTTCATAATTGTTGTTCATCTCCAACAACCTGCACTGTTTTACAATTTGGAAATACAAAACAACTATTATTGAAAAAAACATTTAAATGCTCAATTCATCGTTGGATAAATTGAAATTAAAATCTATTATAAATAAAGTTTAATCATCCTCATCTCTACCCAAAACAGGCTTTACAAATGCAGCCCTTACCGGCATAGGCATAGGAGATGCTGTACCTTTTAGTCCGTACCACAATACATAGTTCAGTTCCATATCGGGCACCCGGTCTTCACGTTTAAAATCGAACAATTCTGAACGCCGCTGCCATTCGTTTATCACTGTATTTTTCTCATTCAAATCAGCTTGGTTGGGCAGGGCTACAAAAGGCGCATGCATCTGATTGGTAAAGCATCTCCATAGCGGAGTAGCAGCTCCATCGTATTGGGTCATAGGTGGCATGCCCAATATTAACTCAATCGTTCTTAATACCGAAGAGGTGGAATACATGGTATGGTCAACAAAATGCTGCTTGACCAAACCACCTGCAACAAAAGCAGGAGAACGGTGCGCATCTACATGGTCCGGACCATTTTGCGCATCGTCTTCTACAATAAAAATGACACTTTCGTTCCAAATACTTGAATGGCTTAGGTAATCTACAAACATTCCTGTAGCCAAATCATTGTCAGCAACAAATGCATACGGCGACGGCGCTCCTTTTTTCATGCCTTCGGTGTGGTCATTGATGAAGCGCAAAGTATTCAACTGCGGTACTTCATTAATTGCCAATAATGAATCGAAATCCCGCTTCCACTGATAAAACCGGGTAGTGTCCCGAACTTGTGTATCCCAACTGGTATAGTAGGTGCAAAAGTGATCTTTCAACACTTCTATATTGGGTTTGTAATCATCTGCAAATTCGCCATAGGTCCTATAGCTTACATTGTTTCGTTTGCATAGGTCCCAGATAAAACCGGCTTTATTATTCGCTATTTTTCTTCCCCCTTCCGAATCATAGTTGCCACCCCTTCCGCCATACGACGATGGCCATGTTTTCTCGAGGTAGTCTGTGGCATAGGCACCCATACTCCAATTGTGTCCGTCTGCACTTACTTCTCCATCTACATAAAAATTATAAAGCAATACAAATTCCTTTGCCAATGCATGTTGATTGGGAGTGTAACGTCGACCAAATAATGCCAAACTACTATCCCCGTTCCCTTCTTTTACATCGCCGAGTACCTGGTCATACGTTCGGTTTTCTTTTATGATGTAAAATACGTGTTTGATGGGTGAAATGCTGCCTGTTTTCATTGGTATGGGATTGCCTTCCTCTCCTTCTGCTTGCATTTCTTTTTCTTTAGAATAGGGCGTATTGGCATATACTACTGTGGAATAATTTGCCAATTGCCGCTCATCCGGCGTGGGAATAATACTTAAGGTTCCTTGAAACAAACCACCAATGTATTGCACCTTTAATTTTCTTGTGGAATCACCATGCTGGTAAGTAAATTTTTGGTTTTTATTTGTAGGTATTGGTCCATACGGATTAGCCAAAGAAGAAAACCCTTTTCCATTGCAAACAAATATTTTTTTACCCACCACCTTTACATTGGTGGGATACCAACCTGTTGGAATAAAACCCATGCTGCTGCTTTTTCCGGGTTGGCTTACATTAAAAACTGCAAGGCAATTGTTGTCTGCATTGGCAATATAAAGATTCCTTTCATCAGCGCTTAAAGCAAGTCCGTTTGTGGTAGAACCGCTTGGTGCAATTGGAAACAACCCTGCATTCAAAGTCTCAACAACTCGCTTGGTTTTTACATCAATAATCGACACTGAATTGTCGTTGGCATTACATACAAACAGATAGTTGCCTTTCTTTGTCAGCAACATTTCATTGGGGTTATCCCCTACCGTTATTTCGTCGGTAATGATATTTTGTGCTGTGTTATAAACGAGCACCTTGTCGCAACCCCAACAAGAAATATACAAGACCTTTTTATTGGGTGACAACGTACAAGCATAAGCGGCATCGGGTAATGGCACTTTATGCAAAATCTGTTTAGTGATGGTATTGATAACATACAAACTGTTGTTCTCTTTGGTAACCACATAAAGCAAGTTGGCAGCATCATTGAGGTCTATACCGGCAGGAGAAATTTTTTCGGGCCAAGGTTTGCCCAATACAATGGAATCTTTGAGTTCAATATGATTGTTAATGATGGCAAAACGCAAAATGAGGTTATCGTTGCCACCCGAAGCATAGAGCACTTTATCGTCTGATGAAAATTTCAATCCGTACCAGAGTTTTGGCACCACTACACTATCCACTATTTTTTCGCTTATTGCATCAATCAGTAGAATGCTCTGCACACTTTGCCCATTGTTAGTAACCGCTAATAATTTTCGGGAATGGCATACTGCACAATTCAATGGCAAATCACCAAGTGGTAAGGAATTGCCAACGAGTGTTAGCGACCAACCATTAGGAAGAGCGACTTGCCTTTTCTCGTTGTTACGCCCTTGTGCAAAACTTAAAAATGAAGCTGAAGTGAAGAACAAATACAACAGTAACTTTCTCATAAAATATGTTTGTTATTATCAAAGATAAGGTCACAGTATTATGATGGTAAAATTAGATTTATGACTTGGAATAATATTACTAAGGACAATTTTAATTTGTATAGACAATAAAGCAGATTTTATCTAATAATGTCATTTAAACGGATAATCAAAATCCATCTGCCAACCGTAAAAATATTTACACAAAAAAAAACAGCAGCAAATACCTTGCTGCCGTTTTCATATTATCGTTCGGTATTTCCGTTCATTCCCTATTCCTCTTCAGGTCTGTAAACAAATGCTATTCTATCATCAACTTCTCCGTTTTGGAGCCGTTCTTGGTTTTAAAAGTGACAAAATACATCCCACTTGCATAGCTTCCCGTTTCAAATGAATTTACACCTGCTCTAAATGATGCTTTTTGAAGTTCTTTTCCATGTAAATCGGTTAGGATCATAGTTCCTTCGCCTGTATTAACATTTACTTTAAAAAACGCCCTGTTGTGTGCCGGATTTGGATAAAGTATTATTCTATCTGATCCACTAGTAATTGCAGTCTCGCCTTTTCTTGGTGCATCACATACCACTACATTATAAGTCAATGTTTTTGCATTGCCACAATCAACACTATTGAACACTGTATAGGTCACAGTACCACTTCCTGCAGAATTGGTTGTAACAACTCCATTGGCATTTACCGAAACAGAACCTGCTGCACTCCAAACTCCACCGGCAGGACTACCCATCAATTGGAACGATTTATTTATGCAAAGGGTATTAGTTGCTGCAACTAAAAATACTGGCTTAATCACATAACTTAATGATGGTGCAGATGGTAATGCATTCACAATTATGCTTCTATCAGCATTGAACAAACATGTTCCAAAAGCCGGATCAGCATAGTTTAACTTATAGCGGATATTTCCAGTTCCAACTATTTTGCCAGTTACCAATCCGCTGTTATCAACAGTAGCTTTTGTATTAGTACTTATCCATTGTGTGCTGAAACTGCCAGGTACTACAGTTGTGTTTTGAAATGAAACACTCCTATTAATACAAACTGATGAAGGACCGGTGGTTGGCTGCAAGATTACATTGTGAACAATAATATTTTTTGATGCCTTTAGCAAGCAACCCGATTGCATCACATTGTAAGAAATAGAAACCATTCCACCTTTCAGTCCTTTTACAGTGGTAGTCTTCACTTTCGCAGTTCCTGTACTTACGGTAGCTATACTCGGATCGCTACTTGCCCAATAACCTGATGAACGAGAATTAGATAGTATTGCAGAATCGCCATTTTTACAAAGAATCCCCACTCCAGATATAGCCGGCATTGAGGTCAATACAGGTACAGTATAGGTAGCTGCAGTATAATAATCGCACGGGTATTTTGTCCAAACATAAATGATAGTTGCCGTTCCATATCCAACTGCAGTTACTACCCCATTGTTATCAACTTTAGCTACAGTTGTATCCAAACTGGTAAATGTACCTCCAGTAGAATCATTATAAATACGGGTTGTTCCGCCTATTGTACAACCAACAAAACTGCCTTTTAATGCAGGTAAAGTATAGTACTTAGGGCAGCATTTTACAAAGAAGCATTGTGTACATGTTTTGCACAAAACACCATTAACGTACAGCTGATATTTTATACAATAAATACCTTCATTGGTAAATGTATAAAGTAGTGGATTGGTTGGAGAAACATTGGTTAAAGTAGCAATAGGTACATTATTCTTGGTCAATGTTGCTGTTACTGTAGCTACACAGCCTGTTGGAAGTTCCAAACCAATTGGTCCTGCATTGATAAAGAATTTATACGCTGTTTTACATTGCAACTGTGCTGCAAGAGAAGTTTCGCATGGCGAACTATAAGAAGAAATAATAGGAATGCCTTTTATTGTCCCTGTTGTGAAGGTGATTGTTGGATTGCTTAAGAAATCAAATGCATTGCAGTTGCAAGGATTTGGACATTCTACTGTAAAGCAAATAATGCAGCTATCACATACTTTTCCATTTACAGCTAAATATTGCTTTACACAATAAGTACCACCTTGGGTAAACGTGTAAGAAATAGGATTACCCATAGATGTATTAGGATTGATAACCAACGGAACAGCTACACCAACTTTAATAATCACAGCACTATCTTTTGCCACACAAGGCAACAGATAAGGGTTTATAAAAGGAGTGTAGAAACTATATTTGGTATTGCACATTAATGGTTTTGCCAAACTGGTATTGCATTGCACCGGAGGATATTTAATATTTGCCGTAGGCAGATTTACTGTTATCACTGGATTTCCTTCAAATTTGAAACCTTGCACGCAATCACACGGTACATTGCAAAGTACATTGAAACAAATGGTACAACTATCGCAGGTTACTCCATTTACAATTAACCTGAACTTTACACAATAAAAACCTGCACCGGGAAATACATAATTCATTGGTGTAGCTTGAGAAACATTACTCTGGGTATAAACTACATTTCCTGCAAGTATTACTTGCCCAATCACCATTGTCTGACATTTATTGCTTGGCCAAGGGTTTTTATAATTGATATAAAACTGATAGTTTTTTTGGCAATCTAATGTCCCTTGATAGGTAGTTCCGCATAGCATGGGCACTACTGTTCCACCGCCTACTATACCATTGTTGATGATTGGAAGTACAACCGTAGGCTGACCTGTAAAATGAAATGCAGTATCGCAATTGCAAGGAGGTTCTACAGGTGGGCAGTCGTAGTAAACAGGTTTAGTACAACTGTCGCATTTTACCCCATTACACCATCCGATCAATTTAATAAAGACATTTCCGCTAGTGCCAGGCGTAGGTGTATATGTATAAGGCATAGAAGGAATGTTCAAAATGACATTACCTAGATTATCCAATAGTTGTCCGGTTACTACTCCTGCACAACCACTTGGTGAACAATTATAAGCAGCGTTTACAGTAATGGGTTTGCAGCCAATAACAATCTCTCCTTGCAATCCACAAGTAAAGTTTTGAAAAGTAAAACCACTATCTAGAGTGTATTGCTTAAATGCCCATGTGCTTCCACTACAGTTGCAGCAATTCTTAATAAATACATCATACACTCCGCTACTATCGTTGCAGCCATTAGGGAAACTAACAGTAGACCATAAATGGTGCAAACCAAGGCTTAAATAATTACCGGGTATAGTAATAGCACCACTACCAGAAAATAATAAAGTGCCTGCGGGTTTTATACCATCAAACCACTGAACAAAATAATTACCAGGATTGGGCAGTTGCGCTAAAGGAATAGTAATGCTGCTGTCTCTACAAATGGTATCGCAACCAATAGGGAACAATTCCAAGCTAGGTGCTCGTTTGATACTTACAGAATTACTGAAGGCGCTACAACCTGTTAGCAGATTGGTAGCAGTTACAAAATAGGAACCGGCAAGCGTAGTAGAAATGGAAGTACCAACTGCACCTGTATTCCAACTGTAATTATTAGTAATGACGGGTGCGTTTACAGAAATGGTATTGACTGCATTGGCACACAATGTACCTACTGCACTTATAGAAACTGAAGGGTTCTTATAAGTATAAATACATAAAGTATCATAGGCCACACAGCCATTGGAATCTACTACTTGTAAGTAAATAACAAAATTGGTATTATTGACCAATGTACCTGTTGCAGTAGTAAAGCTAGAAGTGGAACCATTTGGAGAGAAAGAAATGCCGGCATTGCTACTACTCCAATTGTAAGTATAGCCTACAAAACTGGTAGCATTCAAATTAAAGCTCCATGGATTACCTGAAGGGTCAAAGCAAACTGTTGAACTCGTTTCAATTTTGGCAATTGCATCGGGGAATAATTTTACAACGGCTGTATCTGAAAGCATGGTACAATTGCAGCCGGGTGTAGAACCCGATACATACACACTGTACAATCCAAAACTTGTGGCTGTATAGGTAACACTTGTTGCGCCTAAAATATTGGTACCATTCATTTTCCATTGATAATTGTAACTGCTGCACATTGTATTGCCATTGGGGTTGATGCTGGCAGTCAATACTACTGAACCTCCCTTACAAATGGATGAAGAGTTTGGTATAACAGTTACAATTGGTTTAGGATGAACAGTTACTATTTGTGTAGAAGTAGCTGTGCAACCATCAGGTGTAGTAACAGTAAGTGAAGCAGTAAAATTAATAGGCGCATTTGTGTTATTGGTATATTGATGTTGAGGAATGGCAGAAGGAATTGAATAAGAGTAAGCACCATCACCAAACTGCCAATAATAACTAGCATATCCTGATACTGCATTGAAATAGGTTATTTCTCTGCTACAAGTAGGATTTGGATTTACGGTAAATGCAGCATTGGCTAGCAATACATTTACATAAATAACAGCAGTAGAAGTACACGAACCTTTGGTAACGCTTAAAATAATGGTAAACGTTCCGCTGCTGGTAGGTGTTACACTTTCGCTGGCACTTGTGCCCAATGTTCCGGTATAAGTACCTCCTATAATAGTCCAACTGTATGTTGCACCTGCAATAGTAGGATAGTAACTAGATGCATCACTCATAGACAATATGCCTGTGGTACAATTGAAGCTTGCATTTACACCTGCTACAACTGGTACATCAACCGGCTTACATCTGGTGATACAGCAGGTATCAAAAATTCCTGTTCCGGAATTGAATACCCTTGTTTTGGTTGAGATACAAACATTGTATTGCCCGGCAGCACCGTATTGATGGGTAGCAGAAAGAGTGGGCAATTTTTCTGAAGTTCCATCACCATAACAATAATAAATAGGGAAACCACCTACCGGTGAACCTGTACTCGTAATAAAGCCACTAAACGATGTTGGGCTGCAACCCGCATTACTAAAGTCAATACCATAGGT
>JANPHE010000337.1:0-24327 GCA_031424295.1 Segetibacter sp.
CGGCGGCTGGGCGTCCGTTACATTCGAGATTGAACCATCCGGCAAATTTGCAAAAGGGGCTTATTCCACCTCCAATCAAAAAGCTACCATTGTTGTATTGACTCCGATGGGCAACTATACCACTACAGATGTCACTACAGCTTTTACTGTAGAAATAACCACCATTAATGACACCTTATTGGAAGCCGTTTATGCTGCCAGTCTCATTAATCCATTAAATAATGAAAATTTCAATATTTCGAATGGAAAAATAAGAGCTTTAATAGGGGAGCCGAATAAATGCAGTGAAACAATTACAGATTCTGTAGCTGTATTTACACTCCAAAGTGCTGGAGTGTTATGCGGAAATACAACTTTAGCAGGAGACTATGTGGTAGGCACTAAGTTAGATGCTACTAATAGCCTTACCCTCAATGTAAACGTTGCATCCCGTGGCACCTATAATATAAGTACCGTTAAAGTAAATGGAATTTTCTTTTCAGGATCTGGGTCTTTTGCAAATAAAGGGCTCCAAACGATTACAATTGCGGGGTCAGGAACACCATTGGTAAGCGGCATTGATTCTATTCCGATTACAGCGGGAGGAACAAGTTGTAAATTTGCTATAAAAGTCGGTTCTCCTCTTGGGCTTCCAACTGCATCATTTACTGCAACGTCGGACTTATGCGACTCTGCCAAAGTATTTGGTCAGTATGCAATGCTTGATAATTTAGATAGTACAAATAGAATAAGAATTAAAGTAACGGTTTCCTCACCCGGTAACTATGCTATAAATACCTCTACAATAAACGGTATGCGTTTTTCTGGAATGGGGACTTTCTCCGGTACAGGAGTACGCACGGTTATGCTTTATGGGATAGGATCACCAAGTGCAATTGGCGTTAATAACTTACCAATAACCATTCGTAAAACGTCTTGTACTGTTCCTATTTTAGTTGATACAGCTTCTGGCATAACAATTCCTCTAAACTCATGGGTCTGTTCTCAAGGAACAAAAATCTTCGGTGGTCCCATTAATTTATCTTCTTTTGGCGGAGATATCATTACAGGGAAATCATTACTCGTTGTAGGAAATACATTGGGAAGCAGTGATACTACCATGCAATTGTATGTTCAATTACCTGTTGACGCTACAACACTGGTTCCTGGAATATATACAACAGAACCTAGTACATTTAGCGACAACACCTCAGAATTTAACCTGAAAAAAGGAGATCTTTTTTCCGTAAACAAAATCTATTATACAAAATCTGCTGCTGGTGCGGGTGTACCTGTTAGTATGGAAATAAGGATACTTACATACGACGCCTCAAAGAAAATAGTCAGAGGAAGTTTCTCAGGTAGTGTTTGGAACAAAAATGGAAATGTAGTTGACATTACAAACGGACTGTTCAGGTGCGAAGTCCGATAAAGTGAAATGAAAAATTTAAATAGAGGATTGACATTAGTCAATCCTTTATTTTTTTGGCGAAATATTTATCCCGCCCAACTTTCTCTGTCAAGGCTTCTGTATTGAATAGCTTCAGCTAAATGCTCAACTTTTATATCTGGTGCAGCTTCAAGATCAGCGATTGTTCTAGCAACCTTTAGTATTCTATCATAGGCACGAGCTGATAAACTAAGTCTTTCCATCGCTTTTTTAAGCAGCGCCTCTCCTGCCTGATTTATTTGACAAACCACCCTCAATTGTTGACTACTCATTTGTGCATTTGAATAAACTCCAGGCGTTTCTTTGTAACGAGTGGCCTGTATTTCTCTTGCTTTTATTACCCGATTGCGTATTTGTTCAGAAGCCTCACCTTTTTTGGTATTACTCAGTTCTGAAAATGAAACAGGTGTAACTTCTACATGTAAGTCAATCCTGTCTAACAAGGGACCGGAAATTTTATTCAAATATTTCTGAACAGCGCCAGGTGGACATGTACATTCCTTTTCTGGATGATTATAGTAGCCACAAGGGCAGGGATTCATACTGGCAATAAGCATGAAATTAGCAGGAAAATCCAACGAAACTTTTGCCCTGGAAATAGTCACTCGCCTTTCTTCCATCGGTTGTCTCAAAACTTCAAGTACTGTCCGCTTGAATTCCGGTAACTCATCTAAAAATAAAACGCCATTGTGCGCTAAAGATATTTCTCCGGGTTGTGGTACACCGCCCCCACCAACCAAAGCTACATCTGAAATGGTATGATGCGGACTCCTGAATGGCCGCTTATTTATTAAAGATGCATTTTCAGGCATTTTACCCGCTACGCTGTGAATTTTTGTTGTTTCCAATGCTTCTTGTAAACTAAGCGGAGGCAATACTGTTGGCAATCTTTTGGCAAGCATCGTTTTGCCTGCACCCGGCGGTCCAATCAATATGGCATTGTGGCCACCTGCAGCGGCTATTTCCATTGCTCTTTTAATATTCTCCTGCCCCTTTACATCCGTAAAATCAACATCAAATTGATATTGAGAATTAAAAAATTCTTCTCGAGTATTTACAACAATCGGTTGTAATGAACTTTCATCAGCAAAAAAGTTAATCACTTCCTGTAAATGAGTTACACCATAAATATTCAAGTTGTTCACCATCCCCGCCTCCCGTTCATTTGCTTTTGGCACAATCAAGCCTTTAAACCCTTCCTTTCGGGCTTGTATGGCAATTGGCAATGCGCCTTTAATGGGTTGTATAGTGCCATCAAGACTGAGTTCACCCATAATAACATAATCTTTTAGCAGGTCAACATTTTCTATTTGTTCACTTGCACCAAGTATTCCGATTGCTATTGGAAGATCAAAAGCAGAACCACTTTTCCTGATGTCTGCCGGTGCCATGTTGACTACAATCTTAATTCTTGGCATTCTAAAGCCATTCGTTTTAATAGCACTATCTACTCGTTGTTGACTTTCTTTTATTGCGCCATCTGGTAAACCTACTACAAAATAGCCCTGTCCTTCACTTACGTTTACTTCAATTGTAATATTGATTGCCTCTACTCCATACACTGCACTTCCAAAAGTTTTTACCAGCATTCCGTCGATTTAATGATGAAAGTACTAAAAGGTTTGATAAGTATAATATGAATTGCAAAAGTTCTTCTGCGTTGATTCTTTTCTTGCAACGAAAATAAAAATATTTCCTTTCTTAATGAAGGCTATAACAAGCGACAGATTTCAATATAGAAATAATAATGAAAAATTATTTACAGCATCAAAAACGGCTGTCATCTATGAACCAATTACAGGTAATTTATTGCCACAATTGAATACAAAAAATCATGAAGAGGTTTTTATAGCTTGATTAAAAACTAATGCAATACTATTTGCAACTTTCTCACCATCCATAGCTGCACTAACGATGCCCCCTGCATAACCTGCACCTTCTCCACATGGGTAAAGGTTGCTGATTTGAAGATGTTGAAGTGTGTCCTTATCTCTTGGAATTCTAACCGGAGATGATGTCCTGCTTTCAGTAGCAACTACCAATGCTTCATTTGTATAGTATCCATGCATCTTTTTTCCAAATACTTTAAACCCCTCCTGCAGCCTTTCATGAATAAATGAAGGCAATACGCTTCTCATATCGCAGCTATTAATACCAGGTATATAACTACAAGATGGCAGCGATGAAGAAACAGCATTCTTACAAAAGTCCAGCAAGCGTTGTGCAGGTGCTACCAACTTTCCTCCACCGGCTAAGAAAGCTTTTTTCTCTACCATTTCCTGAAAATACATCATCCGCAATGCCGTTCCTTCCTTATAGCTATTGTCCTTTAGATAATTAATATAATTTTTATCCTTAAGAAGGTCAATTTCTTCCACACTAACTACCATTCCGCTATTGGCAAAAGGGTTGTTTCTTTTACTTGGGCTCCATCCATTCACTACAAGTTCATTAACGTTAGTAGCAGCAGATGCAATAATGCCACCCGGACACATACAGAAACTAAAAACCCCTTTCCCATCAACCTGATGTACTAAAGAATATGAAGCAGGTGGCAAATGCTCAGATCTGCCATTATTTAAAGTTGATGTAGAAATAGGGCAATGATATTGGATGCTGTCAATAATACTTTGAGGATGCTCTACCCGTACCCCCAATGCAAATGGTTTTGCTTCTATTAGAATATTTTTATGATGAAGCAAGTGAAAAATATCCCGTGCTGAATGACCAGTAGCTAAAATAAATGCATCTGCGTCATAGAATTCTCCATCTGCAGTTTCAACACCTTTTATGGTTTCGCTTTTTATTTTAAAATCTACAACCTTCCTATTAAAATGAATTTGACCGCCACATGCTTCAATTTGATTCCTCATTGCAGTGATAATGCCCGGCAACTTATTTGTCCCAATGTGCGGATGCGATTCGTACAATATTTGTTCATGAGCACCAAACTGAACAAACAAGTTCAATATCCGATTGATATCGCCTCTCTTATTACTTCGGGTGTACAACTTACCATCGCTATAAGTACCTGCACCACCTTCTCCAAAACAATAATTGCTCTCAGGATTGATAGCACCTTCCTTATTTAGTATGGCAAGGTCTCTTCTTCTTGCCCTTACATCTTTTCCTCTTTCAAGGATTATTGGTTTAATTCCTTGCTCAATTAGCCTTAATGCAGCAAATAATCCGGCAGGTCCTGCACCAACTATAATTACTTTATGATTTACCTTGCTTATTTCAGGGAAGGTTACAAATTTAACTTTTCTATCAATAAAAGGTTCATCAAAAAAGGCTTGAACAGTTAGATTAACAAGCGGTTGTTTTCCCCGTGCGTCAATGGATTTTTTTAAAATATAAAATCCTGTTATCTCAGCCATTCTTTTTCCAGAAGACAAAGCAATATACCTGTTAATGATATAATACTCAGCAGCCTCTGAAGGCAATAACTTTAATGAAATAGTTTGTTGCATATTGTTAGGTCTCTATCCTAAAACAATGTGAAAAATTTATGCGCAGTAATTAAAATGGCAAATCATCCGAATCTTCTGGAGAAGGTGCATCTACATGCTGTTGAAAAGAAGTATTAGCATTATCTTGACTTAGTTTAACACTTTCCATTCTCCATGCATCCAGGTTAGTAATATAATTTACTTTACCCTCTTTCTCCCATTTAGTTCCTTTAATGTTAAACTGGACTTTTACTTCGTCACCCAAATTAAACCTGTCCGGCATGGCCGTTTTATCTTGCACACATTGAAACTTGATATAACTTGTAAACGTTTTTCCACTGTTATCATCTGTAGTTTCAATAACAAATTCCCGTGTTTTAAAGGTTTCACTACGCTGTACAATATCAAATCGTACAATTAATTTTCCGATAATTTCAAATGACATTTATAAAATTTTTATGAAACAAAAGTATTATTAAATTATGCAAAAAACATGAAAAAAAATATTAGAAAAAGAATACCCGTTTTTAACCAAAAACGAGGGATTTTAGACCACATGAAGTGTATAAACCGGCAAAAAAATAAATTTTTTTTATTAAATTTTTAGTAATGAATTGAATTTAGTTTTCTCAAATCGAATACTGTAGTTTTTTGCAGAAAAACAAACTTAAAAAATTTTTTTTCTAGAAGATAATGTTTGATATTCGCCTTCTGCCAAAAAAATTTGTACACATTGTGTGGGGAATTTTAAAGTCAGCATTCAAGTTTCAACATTTTTAACCCTTTTATAAATTAATTGCATTGATAAACATGGCCAAAACTGCTGATATAGTTTGGAGCAACTGCTTAAAAATTATTAAGGACATAGTAGAATGGCAACACTACAAAACATGGTTTGAACCTATTAAACCTGTAGAACTAAAAGTCAATGTCTTATTGATTCAGGTTCCAAGCCAATTCTTCTATGAGTACCTTGAAGAGCATTATGTAAATCTTTTAGCCAAAACTTTAAAAAGAGAACTAGGCAAAGATGCCAGGCTCGAATACAGAATAATGGTAGATAGTGGCAATAGCAACAACAAGCCATTAACTATGGACATTCCAGCAAATAATATTAAGACCTACACCAACAACGAAATGGACTTTCCTCTGGTGATCAATAATCCGGTCAAGAACCCGTTTGTAATTCCAGGGTTGAAGAAAATGCAAATTGATCCACAATTGAATCCCATTTATACCTTCGACTCATATATAGAGGGTGATTGCAACCGCGTTGCCCGCAGAGCCGGAAAAACTGTCGCAGAAAAGCCGGGAGCAAACTCTTTTAATCCATTAGTAGTATATGGTGGGGTTGGTCTAGGAAAAACGCACCTTGCACAAGCCATAGGAAATGAGGTTAAGCGAATTCATCCCAACAAGGTTGTTTTATACGTAAGCTCAGAAAAATTCATCAATCAATTTCAGGATCACAGCCGCAATAATGCCATCAATGATTTCATTCACTTCTATCAGCTGATAGATGTTTTGATTATTGATGATGTCCAATTCTTTAACAGGGCAGAAAAAAGTCAGGATGCATTCTTTGCAATATTCAACCATCTTCATCAGTCCGGCAAACAGTTGGTATTATCTTCAGACAAACCGCCCAAAGATTTAGATGGTCTTCAGGAAAGGTTGCTAAGCAGATTCCGTTGGGGATTAAGCGCAGACCTTCAAATGCCAGATTACGATACCCGTATTGAAATACTAGATCGTAAAATGAAAAATGATGGACTTGATATGCCTAGAGAAGTTGTGAAATATGTTTCTTACAACATTAATAGTAACATCAGAGAATTAGAAGGTGCCTTAATCTCTTTATTAGCTCAATCTTCGCTCAATAAGCGTGAAATAGATATTGAACTTGCTAAGAAAGTATTGAGGAATTTTGTAAAGACCAGCAGTAAAGAAATTACTATAGACACTATTCAGAAAATGGTATGTGAATTTTTTGATGTGCCTTATGACAAACTGCTTCAGAAAACCAGAAAAAGAGAAATTGTACAGGCTCGCCAGATAACCATGTTCCTTGCCAAAGCGTTTACAAAAAATTCTTTAAAAACAATAGGTGAACATTTTGGAGGAAGAGATCATACAACTGTTATTCATAGTTGCCAAACTGTAAAAGATTTAATGGACACCGATAGCTTATTTAGAGAAAACGTGATGGAATTGCAACAAAAAGTTCAGTTAGCTGCTATGTAATTAACCTGTTTTACTATCTAATTTAAAAAATTCCTGAAAAATCATTCGGGAATTTTTATTTCTCATTGGAAGTAATACTAAATACCCTTATTTTTGCCACCCCTTTAAAAAAGAAAGGTAGGTGAGGTGCCTGAGTGGCCGAAAGGAACGGTTTGCTAAACCGTCGTACGGGTTAAACTGTACCGAGGGTTCGAATCCCTCCCTCACCGCAATGTGAGATAGGGTTAAATTGTTCGGCCTAATGTCGGATCGAAGCTCTCTCACTGCTTCTAAAATAAGATAACCAGTTCGGGGCGTAGCGTAGCCCGGTTATCGCGCCTGCTTTGGGAGCAGGAGGTCGCAAGTTCGAATCTTGCCGCCCCGACAAATTGATCCTCCACTGAAAAGTGGGGGATTTTTTTTGAAAATGTTTTTCCGTTCCGATTTAATTCGGGAAGGTCGCAAGTTCGAATCTTGCCGCCCCGACAAATTATCCCCTACTGAAAAGTGGGGGATTTTTTTTGAAACAATTCTAGCGTCCCGATCCAAATCGGGAAGGTCGCAAGTTCGAATCTTGCCGCCCCGACAAATTGATCCTCCACTGAAAAGTGGGGGATTTTTTTTGAAAATATTTTTGCGTCCCGCTTTAATTCAGGAAGGTCGCAAGTTCGAACCTTGACAACCTGACAGAATCCTTTTAAAAAATGAAGCAGTTTTTTGATTCTAATTTGCAGCTGACATAAAAATTTGAACATGAAAACAATAGTGCAAAACGCTCATTTGATTCAAACGATAATACTGCTTTTAAAATGTGCCTAAACGAACACATTGTTTAATATACAATGAGATCTTTGGGCCGTAACCAATTTATTTGAAATTTTAAAAGAATAAAAAACATCATAATGGTTATTTAGATCCCCCTCACAACTTCTTACTTTTGCAAAACAACTTTAGGTTCAATAACTTCTGTTTGATAGAAATTGAAAACTTGAATAACTACCAAAAATAATTCCATTGAATAGAAACATCCTGGTTATCAAATTTGGCTCTGCGGTACTAACCGATGAAAATGGCAACATTAACCGAAAAGTCATTAAAACCATTGCGTCTGAAGTAGCACAGCTTTCGCTTCTTCATACCGTCATTTTGGTATCAAGCGGTGCTGTAGCCTGCGGTAAAAAAGCAATTGAAGGATATAAAGGGTCACTTGTACAGAGAAAAGCAGCTGCAGCGGTTGGAAATCCTATTCTGATTAGCCTTTACCAAAAACAATTTTCAGCACATGGCCTCACTGTAGCACAGGCATTGTGCGAGAGACATCACTTCAGCAATAGAAAACAATTTATCCAACTACAAGAAACCTTTAACGAGTTTTGGAAGAACAATATCATTCCGATCGTAAACGAAAATGACCTGGTGAGCAATGTAGAGTTGAAATTTTCTGATAATGATGAATTGGCCACGCTACTCTCCATCGGCTTTCATGCACAACGAATGGTGCTGTGTACTTCGGCAGGTGGATTTTACAATCAATCACAACAATTACTTCCTACAATAAAAAAAATAGACCAACAGATATTGAGCTGCATTCAAACTCAAAAATCGGCAACCGGATTAGGTGGCATGCTATCAAAAATAACTTTTACTCAGTTGGCCACTTCTCTAGGTATAGAAGTTTTCATGACCGGGCTAGATGGGAAACAACCGATCCAATCAACATTGGCAGAAAAAAAAGGTTCTTTTTTTCAAGCTCAAAAATCTACACTTAAAGCACGGCAAAAATGGCTCATGAGTGGATCTGTTACTACAGGAGAGATCATAATAGATGAAGGCGCAGAAAAGGCCATACAGGACAGAAAGAGTTTATTAACTGTGGGCATTGCAAACACTTCAGGCAGCTTTGATGCAGGGCAAGTTGTTCAGATTATTAACCAGCAAAGAACAATTTTAGGAGTAGCAAAAACCAGGTTGAGTAGCAATGAAATACTACAGTTTAAAAAAGATAAAAACAAGCTGGCAGCACATGCAAATGACATCGTGTTGTTTTAAAAAATAAATAAAATGGACGCTTTATTAAAACAGATACAGCAAACGAAAGCTACTGTTCCGCAACTACAACTAGCAACGGAAAAACAGGTCAATAATATCCTTAAAAGCTTCGCAAATAAACTGTTGGAAAATATACCTGCTATCCTAAATGCCAACGGAAAAGACATAGCAGCATTGGAACCGGGCTATACAAAAACCGATCGCTTGATGCTGGATGAAAAACGGATTAGGCAAATAGCCGCAAGCATCAAGAAGGTCATAAAACTTCCCAATCCTTCCGGAAAAAAAATATTAGAAACAATTTTGCCAAATGGCCTACAACTTGAAAAAATTACGGCTCCATTGGGAGTAGTTGCTGCCATATACGAATCAAGACCAAATGTAACGGCTGATATTGCTGCGTTGTGCATCAAAAGTAGGAATGCCTGTGTACTAAAGGGAAGCCGTGATGCATTCCAAACCAATACAGCTATTGTGAAACTCTTTCATGCTGCAATAAAAGAAAATGGTTTATCCAAACACACCGTTTTACTATTGCCACCCCAACGCGAAGTGATCAATGTACTGTTCACAGCAACCCGACTAATAGATGTAATAATACCCAGAGGATCTGGTAGTCTCATTAGTTATGTAAGAAAAAACAGTCTGGTACCTGTGATAGAAACCGGTGCAGGCGTATGCCATATTTACGTTCACAAAGATGCAGATATAGCGATGGCCGTAAACGTAGTCATAAATGCCAAAACAAGCAGGCCAAGTGTATGCAACGCCATGGATACCGTCATCATTGATGAAGCCATTGCGGCACCCTTGTTTGCAGCAATGACGAACCCATTGAAAGAAAAAAAAGTGCAACTATTTGCAGATAAAAAAGCAATGAAACTACTAAAAGGATATCCGCAATTGAAATTGGCAACAACAGCAGATTTTGATCGTGAATTTCTAAGCCTTGCGTGTGCTGTAAAAATTGTAAGAAATGAAGCTGAAGCCATGTTACATATCGAAAAACATGGTACTCGCCATAGTGAAGCAATTATCACCAAAAACAAAAAAGTAGCAGAACAGTTTTTGCAAACAGTTGATGCCGCGGCTGTTTACCACAATGCGAGTACAAGATTTACCGACGGAGAAGAGTTTGGCTTGGGTGCAGAAATCGGAATATCAACTCAAAAACTTCATGCCCGTGGCCCATTTGCTTTGGAGAAACTGGTAACTGAAAAATGGGTAGTCAGGGGAAAGGGGCAGGTGAGGTAATCGTGACAGTTGAGCTTCCAATGAATATTGGATGTACAATAGAGTAATCTACATTTATTAGGTATGAGAAAAGTAATTTTTAAGTTTCATCCTCCTTTGAAATAAAGATGAAAGAAGTTGCCTACATTCAATTTCTGCTGATTTTCTGAAGTATGTTTTCTCTTTGTATTAATGATTTTCCTATTCCTATTCTACAAGCGGTTTGTCATCCTTCAACTTCAAATATTATCTAGCGTTTTAACTTGAAACAAACTACTATAAATTAGGTCCATTATACAGTTATTATAAAGCCGCCGAAATCTTGCTGATTCTATGAATTGATTTATCGCATTTATTTGCCCAAAACAAGTGGTAAGTCGGTTAAATATCGCCACTTGGTCAACTCTTCACTGATTGAAGATATGACTTCAAATTCCCTACGACCCCTATTAATATACTACTTTTTCCAACCATTTAATTACATCGTTAGCTACTATTGGTGAAACAGTTTCTTCTATTTGTTGGTATTCATCCACTGTGCAATTTTTGCATTGCTGCAATAAATGATTGGTGGAAGGATACAGGTTTCTTTGTGTAAGCGGATTTCGATTTTGTTGTTTCAATAGCTTCATTATAGCATCGCTGTTGTCGCTGAACACTTGTACATCCTTCTCTCCATGTAATTCCAATACCTGTTGCTTGATTTTTAAAAAGGTGGGTGCTGGATTGTAAAACAAATCAAATCGCATTCCACCGCTCAGCATATTGCCAAAATTATTGGCAGTTAAAGGATAGCCTATCTCCTTTAATTCCTGCTCTTTATTACCAATGGCAATTAATCTTTCATTCAAAGGATTGATAGCTGATATTATCCAAACCTTTAGTTTCTGGTTTGTGATCAGTAGTGTAGAGGTGAGCATATTTCAATGCTAAATTAAAGCGATAACCAACTTCTCTAAATATACCTTTAGGTCTTTTGCCAAAACGCCATCCCAAGCCGATGAAGTCTAATGGAAATGTTTGTTTTTTTACTTCTTGTTGGATGTTTTCTTTCGTGGTTACCGAAGCTCTTGCCAAGCCTACATTAGCTTCTGCAAAAAAGCCACGCCCCATATTTTTTGTATAATATCTACCGGATAATGAAAGAGCATAAAGTTTAAATTCGCTTTTTGAATTGTCCTTCCAGGTTTCTTTGTACATGTCCTAAGTAAAATCAGTAATTACTCCAAAATGGCCCCATTCGTAACCTATTTCATTAGTGGAAACCAGAGGGTTTTTAAATACAATACCGCCGGTCATAACACTGAAACTGTGTTTGGAAATATTCTGTGTTTGTGTGTTTGCAAATAAGCCAATTGATAAAATCAAGAGAAATAATTTTGTGTTCATAATTATAATTTTTAATGTTTTTGAATGTTTGTTTTGAATTCGACTGCAAAGTAGAACGGGCAACAAAAAGGGGCATTGAGAAGTAGTTTCAATGCCCCTTTTCAGCGGTTAAATGCCTATAATGGATGTTTGGTAAGAATGGCTATAGGATGTTATGCCTAACTTTTTATGATTTTCATCCATTTACTTTTAAAGCAGATAAAGGATTTACTTTAGAAATAAACCTTTTAGTGCTCAACATTTTCTATGTTAAATCCCGCTGCTCTTACTTTTTGTTCGATAATAGCCTGGGTGTTTCCACTTGCCTCAACTGTCAACAACTTGTCTTTGTTGCCTGTGTCCACATGCCAGTTTTCAATGGCCGAAATGTCATTTAGTACAGGAGTAATTTTTGCTACACAGCCACCGCAATTAATGTTTGTTTTAAAAACCAACGTTTGATTGTTTTTTTTATTTGTGTTCATGATGATTATTTTTTTGATTAACAATTCTTGTTTAAAACGAGTTATACTGTTACACAATTTGGTGTTTGATTTATAAGATTTTGAGAATGATTATTTTTTCCATTTTAGTAATAAGCTGTTGCTTACTACACTCACACTACTCAATGCCATAGCAGCTCCGGCTATCATGGGATTGAGCAAAAAACCATTGATGGGAAACAATACTCCGGCTGCAATAGGAATACCAATGATGTTGTAAATAAATGCCCAGAAAAGGTTTTGTTTAATGGTGGCAACTGTGTTTTTTGACAACTGAATGGCCGTAGGAATTTTGGTAAGGTCAGAGGAGATGATGGTCATCTTGGCCACATCCATAGCAATATCGCTTCCTTTTCCCATGGCGATACTAACATCAGCTTGTGCCAATGCAGCACTGTCATTGATACCATCGCCTACCATCGCCACTGTTTTTCCTTTGGCTTGTAACTGCTTTACAAACTCAGATTTTTGATGTGGTAAAACACCTGCTTTATACTGCTGAATACCTGTTGTTGCTGCAATGGCTGATGCGGTTGCTTCATTATCACCAGTTAGCATAAACACTTCAATACCCAGCTCTTTTAATTGCTGAACGGCTTGCTTAGAAGTTGTTTTTATTTGATCAGCGATAGCTACTACTACCAACGCCTGCTTTTCATCGG
The DNA here is from genome assembly GCA_031424295.1 of Segetibacter sp. GTDB lineage: Bacteria > Bacteroidota > Bacteroidia > Chitinophagales > Chitinophagaceae > Segetibacter. The sequence continues at coordinate 12,920 of JANPHE010000337.1, forward strand.
CAAACCAGATTACGGTATTGGCCTGCTCTTCCCATTCAATTGACTTTACAACCAATGATGCGTCCACTTTAATATTATTTTCTGCCAACAAACTTCTATTGCCAGCAAAGAATACTTTGTTGCCGATGGTTGCTTTAGCTCCTTTACCGGTTATGCTTTCAAAATTTGCTACCTGCTGAATAGCGGCATCGGAAAAATAATTTACCATGGCCAATGCCAAAGGGTGTTCAGATTGCTTTTCAAGAGTGACTAAAGCGTCTTGTTGACTGTGGTCGTCATTCAACCATTGAATATTGGTTACCACAGGTTTGCCTTCGGTTAATGTGCCTGTTTTATCCAACACAATAGCGTTGATTTTTTTAGCCAGCTCCAGGCTCTCCGCATCTTTAATCAAAATACCTTGTTCTGCACCTTTACCAACACCTACCATAATAGCAGTTGGTGTGGCTAAGCCCAATGCACAGGGACAAGCAATTACCAACACCGTTACCAATGCCAACAAACCTTGTGTAAATCCATTTTCACCACCCAACACCCACCAACTTGCAAAAGCCAGTAAAGCAATTCCAATGACGATCGGTACAAATATACCGGCTATTTTATCTACCAATTTTTGAACGGGTGCCTTACTTCCCTGAGCATCCTGCACCATGCGAATGATTTGTGCCAGCATGGTTTCCGATCCTACTTTTTCTGCTTTAAACTGAAAACTTCCTTTTTGATTGATGGTGCCTGCAAATACTTTTTCCTTTTCTTTTTTCAACACAGCAACCGGTTCGCCGCTTAGCATGCTTTCATCCACATAAGATGTACCGCTGGTTACGACACCATCAACAGCAATCTTTTCTCCTGGCTTTACTAAAATAATATCACCGATATTTATTTTTTCAATCGGCATTTCCATTTGGTGGCCACCTTCATGAATTACTGTAACTGTTTTTGGCTGCAAACCCATTAGTTTTTTGATGGCAGAAGAAGTATTTCCTTTTGCTTTTTCTTCCAGCATTTTTCCCAATAAAATAAATGCTATTACCACAGCTGCTGCTTCAAAATATACATGTGCATGCAAGCCTTTGCTGTGCCAGTAATCGGGAAACAACGTATTGAAAACACTAAATGCGTAAGCCACGCCGGTACTCAATGCCACCAGTGTATCCATATTGGTGGAGCGGTGCATAGCCTGCTTCCACGCATTGATAAAAAAGTCTTTTCCAAACCACAATACCACTGGTGAAGATAATGCCCACATGATATAATTGGCATAAGGGATGTTCATAAAAAACATTCCGATAATAACTACCGGAACAGAAAATACTACCGCTCCAATGGTACGAAGTTGTAGCTTTTTGAAGGTTGTGTGATGGATATCTTCTAAGGTTTCCACAGCATTGGTTTCGTCCATCAACAGGTCGTATCCAATGGATTGAACTGTTTTGCGGAGATCTTCCGGTGAAGTACTACCCGGTATAAATTCAATACAAACGGAAGCATTGGCATAGTTAACCGAAGCATTGATAACGCCTCGCTGTGCTTTGAGCATACTTTCTACACTTACAGCGCAGGAAGCACAAGTCATTTTAAGTACAGGATAGGTTTTCTTTACCGAAGCTACACCATAGCCAAGGTCACGAATGGCTTTTACAGCCTGTGGCAAGCTATCGGTGTTATTGGTTTCAATAACTGCCCTGTGATTGTTTAATTCTACTTTATGTGCTGTAACGCCCGGAACGGTATCAAGGCCTTTGTTTACGATTAAAGCACAATGTTCACTTTCTACTCCTTCTAACGGAATGTTGATGGTTGAATTATTTGTTGCCATTGTTGTGTGTTTTTATTTCTAACACAAAGTTGACACAAATCATAAGGGTAGCTATTACGTAATTATGTATCTCTTTTGTAACTTTTGAAGAAAGTAGCCAATAAAAAAGCCGATTAATGAATAACCGGCTTTACTGCTTTTATTAACACCTATTAGCACCAAAAAAGTCAGACCTCATCTAAAGGCTTTCTTTTATTGCCTTTTACAGTTTTAAAAAAGCTTGGTGTAAGTCCTGTTATTTTTTTAAACTGGCTACTGAGATAACCTACACTGGAATAGTTGAGTTGAAAGGCAATTTCGCTCAGCGACAGTTCATCATACACCAACAGTTCTTTTACTTTTTCTATTTTTTGAGCAATGAAATATTTTTCAATGGTGGTACCCTCTACTTCAGAAAAAAGATTGCTCAGATAATGATAGTCATGATGCAATTTGCTTACCAAATAATCGGACAAATTGGTTTGCAATTCATTGTCTTTTTGCTGCACCAGTTCAATAATCAGGTTTTTAATGCGTTCAATGAGCCTGCTTTTTTTGTCATCCATCAACTCAAAACCCAATTGCAGTAAGGCCGTGTTCAGTTGCTGCTTTTTTGTATTGCTGATGTCGCCACTGATCTCCGCTTCGCCTAATTCAACCGACACAGGATGCAGGCCCTGGTTTTTCAGTTCGGTTTTTACGGCCATCCGGCAACGATCGCAAACCATGTTTTTGATGTAAAACTTCATGCAATTTTTTTTGAAATAAAAAACATTTAATAATGAACTGAAATAATAAGAGGTTAACAATCTGTCTAATTGATTTCAATTCCCAAAGTAAAACTGGTGAAGCCAGAAAAAATGCACTTAATAAAATTTTTAGTGTTAATATTTGAAGTTAGCATTCTTATTTCAAATCAGGCTTAAATGTTAGTATTAAAAAACTCCTATACCATCAGGTCTGTTGTTTACAGCAGAAAATTTTTCATCCAGCAAGCATTTAGAAATCAGTAAATTGGCTAGTGCCTAAGGTGAAAGTAAATACCATTTGCCTATATGAACTTTAGCAATATTAGCATCATACAATTTTACTAGGTTAGGAATGGTTACTTCAGACTTCAGCAGTATCTAATGAAAGTGATCCACCTGCTCCACTTACTATGCCACCAACACCTGTTCTAAAACCAAACCTACCGGTAAGCATTGTTTACCTGGTAGCAGAACAAACAGGGTTTGCATACGCCCTTCTAAATCGGATACCTTTTTCAGCAAGCATCCTTATGTTAGGTACATCTACAGTATCCTATAAACCTTCCAGAAAACCACAATAATCGCCACTCAAATCATCGGCAACAATAAGCAGTAGATTTCGCGGAGCGGATGCTTGCTGCAAAAAGAAAAGAAAAAAGAAAAAGATAATAACTTTTTTCAAATTATTGATGAATAAAATGCTAATGAATTTATTGTTTAAACTGTCCTTATCGCTTTACTTCAACTTTATAAGTACTCCTTACTCCATTATCGTTGACGGTAAGAATATAAGCGCCATCATACACAGTAGTTGTTTCCAGAAAGCAAATGGTGGTACCTTGATAAAATTCTTTTTTCAGTATTACCTGCCCTTGCATATTGGTAAGCGTTACCTGCAAATCATGTTTCAAAATATCGCCGGTTTGTAATATAATCAGGTCGGCACTTGGATTAGGAAATACTTTTATTCCAAGTCCTTTGCCCCCAATAGAGATGATGTTTGAATAATGAAATTGACCATCAATATCAAACTGCTTTAAGCGATAAAAAGTTGCCTGTTTTGCAGGATTAAGATCTGTAAATGAGTACAACTGCTCATTCATAGTTGAACCGCTACCTTTTACTCGCCCAATTTTTGTAAAGTGTACAGCATCCGTACTACTTTCTACTTCAAAATGGCTATTGTTTACTTCTTTGGAAGTAACCCATTTAAGAACATTCCTGTTGCCTTCTACAAAGCCTTTGAATGAAATTAAATTAATAGGCAATGGACTGGTATAAACTGTAACAGGCTCTGTAATAGAAGGAGGTTTAGTTGCAGATTTCACTCCATAAAAAGTTGGTCCAACAACATATGGATAAGCAGAATTCCAGTTAACATCTACCGTTGCAAAATAGCAATAAATACCTGCAGGATACTCTGGCGTTACACAAAACCGGCCATTGTGATCATCTAAAAAGTCTGGGGTAGTAGTTGAGGTGGGAATGTACTTATAATCTTCTCTAAAATATCCAATTGGATAGGTAGAACTCACATCTGGTCCTGCCAAAACTGAAGTGCCATCAGCCCAGGTAGTCCTCGTTGTAATATCTCTTTTTACATAACTTGATTTGATCCTTGTAATACCACCGGTACCATCTGCATTCTTGTACCCGAAGGCGCCATAAATTGGGAAACCATCATAGGCAAATCCAATCAACGGAGAATGTACATTACTATCCAGAACATACAATCCATCAGATAGGTATAGATCGCAAACGGTTGAAATAACATTGAGGTCTAACTTGAAAGCGCTAGGATTTTGGTGATGATGGTAATTGCCCATAGCTGGATGGCCTTTGGAACAATCAAAGCCCAACCTCTCCCCTACAACCGCATCCCTATTCCACTTTCCATCACCCGCACAAGGTGGTTGAATAGGACCACCACACAATGAATTGGAAGAACTTTTCCATGACACTCCATCTCTGTAATCAAATAAAGCTACACCGTTAATAAAAAGCCCAATGTTTCCACCGGTAGTTGAAGTATAAGTACCTGAAGTATTTTGAACCGGATTCAAAGGCAACTTAAAAATGGCATCCCGTGTAGTAGCATTAGAAGGATTGCCATCCAAATAAGGACCTGTAATGTAAGAGGGTATTCCTTTTGTGCGGATATACACCCAATTGTTTGTAGGTGTTGGGCTGCTGGTGTACAAAACGGTTTGCACATTAGCCGAATCTGCATCATTAATGGGCGTGTAATTATTTTTTACATAATGGCGCCCCTTTATACCTGTTGTATTTTGCAACCAACTAGTTACCGCAGGTGGTTGGGCAATTGAAAACAAACTGGCAAATACCAACACTATAACTTTAAAAACTCTTTGCATTTTTCCGATATTTTTAAATGAACAATTGAAAATTATAAAAAAATTTGATGATTGGGAATATCTCATTAGGCAATAAATTTTAAATGTTAAAACAATTTACAGAAATAATTTTAGTATTCAATCTCCATTTTTAGAGAATTTCAATAAATAGCTTCCAATAACGTTACCGGAAACGCTGCCGGCTTTGTGGAAATAAAATATGCTATTAACTTTATTTGAAACGCATAATTATTGAATCCCTTTCAGCAAAATGATAGACGACATTTTATGATTATTCCTTCACCTTATAAGAAAATATATCTTTAGGATAAGAAAAGGTGGGATTAAAAAGGAAAGTTTTATCGGTAAGCGTTAGGAGAAAGGCAACTAAATCCACTCTGTCACTGGCGGATAGTACTATTGGCTTTGTCAATTGCTTTGACAGGTGTTTGGAATGGACAATTCCGGTGGTGTAATGCTTCAAAACATCATGCAGCCGTTTAAAGCGACCATCGTGCATATAAGGGTTCGAAAATTGAATATTTCGCAAGGTTGGTACTTTGAATAGGAATGAATCCGTAGCATCTCCAGTAACATTATATCGTCCCAAATCGTTTAGTGCAGAATCAACCTGCAGGCCATTGCTTGCAAACTCCTGATTGGTAAACAAAGGTTCTGTATGGCAAGAAACACAGTTCTGCTGAAACAACTTGTAACCATTTGCTTCCTGTGCTGTAAAGCTACTTTCTTTTCGCAACACGCTATCATACTTTGCATTGGCACTCACCATTGTTAATAGGAATTGCGAAATAGCTTTAAGGGTTTGCTCGCCTGTAATCAAACTATCTCCATATGCCTTGTAATAAAGTTCAGGATAAATGTTGGAATGTTGTAGTTTGTCAACAACATGAGCGATCTTTTCTCCCATTTCGTCGGGGTTGCTGATGGGTGCCAATGCCTGCATGTCCAGGTGATTGATTGCGCCATCCCACATAAATGACTTACCCCAAGCAAGGTTCATCAATGCAGGTGCATTTCTTGTTCCTATCCTGTTGTCAATACCATGACTTAGCGAATGATCTACATGGGCAAAAGCAGTGTACTGAGAATGGCAACTTTCGCATGAGATAGTACTGTCCTGAGACAAAATGGGATCGTAGAACAACGCCCTTCCTAATTGCACCTTCGCTTCTGACAAAGGATTTCTCGTAAAATTATACACCGTTGCAGGCCAGTTAAAAGGAAAAGAATATAGCACAGGATCCATTGCCTTAAAGGCAATGAATACAGCGCAAATTGTAATTAAAACAAATGCTTTCTTCATTTAGGTTTTATTGCAAATGTTTTTATAAAAAGTTCAGAAAGCGCTACTGCTTCCTTTCCAGGCGACATAATACTTTGTTGGGTAGCCAGCTCCATTCCTCCTATAAATTTTGAAAGGTCTGCTTCTAAACAAAGCGAATCACTTTGCAAAACATCGAGTACCTTTTTTCTAATCGTTGGAAAAGGAGCAGCATATCCCCCCAGATGAAAATCAAATTCATTGCGGCGGGTTTTACAAAGATTGCTTTGCCCCTCCAATTTTACGTTTATGTATCCGCTTCGCCATGTCCAATACATGCCATTTGTAGGGTCAAGGTCGCCACCCTTAGCTCCGGATATATTGGTTATACTGTCTATACCAATGGAAAAAATTAATTGATTATAAACAACACCTTCCGGTATTTCCAAATGAACAAAAGAGGAAGAAGGTGTTTCTGCATCTATAAGATGAAAACTATTGGACTCAGCAAATTGAAGCTTACCATCTTGAGCAAGCCCAATTCCAGAAACATAAAATTTAAAACCACTGATGCGGATTCTATCGCTATTATTCCATTTGTAAAATACATCTTCCAATAGTAGCGGCTGGTGATTAAAAACAGGCAAAAATGCAATAACCATCCGGCCATTTTGACCAAATGAGCAACTAGCACTGAAGATTAACCCCAACAATAAATTCCGGATCACATTCATGGTCATGCAAACTAACAATAATAACATTCAAAATTAAATCGATTGCATCAATTCTAATGTTTTGAATGACGCAAATGACTACGCATCAAGTAAAAGTAAAAAAGCATTCGTTCAAAACTACATCCAGCGAAGTGAGACGACCATTCATTAGTAACCTTTTGGTAGATCAAACAAAAAATAATCACGTAAAGCCGAAACCGATATTTAATATAAGAATTTTTCCAAGGTCTATCACTAGATTTCATCCAAACAAACTCAAGGATATTTTTCACCATGATATGCACTCCTAATCATAGTATCGGAAAGCAGTGAGTAGCAACTAATCCAGGCGTTTTTAACTTCTTCGTTCCAATCTGCACCTAAGCCTTTTTCTAAAGTCCAAAGTAAGGCATCGCCCACTAGCTTGTAATGAGCAGGAATTACCCCGTAACCAACATGCCTTTGTGCCATGGCTACTATTTCTTCTGACAATTGATCTAACCGATCTAAACGCCCAACGATAGCATTGAGCATGTCCAATAATTTTTGGTATTGGTCATTCATTCCTTGGGGAAACATTTTACGCAAAGCAGGGGTATCAGCAAAAAGTTTTGAATAAAAGGCATCGCCAACCGTATTCGGGTTCATTGACCTAAAAATACGCCACGATTTTTTAATAATAATGATTTGCTCTCCTGTCATCGGTAAAAAAATAGACTTCAAAGTTTTATACTTTACTCTTTAGAGCAAAGAAAATAAATGCGAATAGTGCAGTTATCAATTTAAAGTGTTGAAATCAACCATTAAAAAAAAGCTATTCTTTAGCGGTCCATCCACTTTTTGAATTCCGGGCTCTTCAATCGGCTCATATCAATTTCTAACTTATGATTTGGCTCTTTTAATTTTACAATGAGCTTAGAATTTTCAACTGGTTTTACATTTTGGATGGCATCTATGTTTATAATGAACTGGCGATTGGCTCTGTAAAATTGTTTTGGATCAAGAAGTTCTTCTACTTCCTCTAGTGTTGCATAATCTATCATGTATTTTTCTCCACTAAACAGGTAAATGTAATTAAGCACCTCCTTGCTAAAACAGGCAATGTCTTTTGTATTAACCGGCATCCACTGGTTGCGGATATTAATTATGAATTTCTCTTTATAGTGAGTTGCCGCCCCTGGATTTGCAATTGATTGTATTAGTGCCCTAAAGTCAGAAGGATAAACTTCACTATTATTCGCCATCTTTTTGCACTTATCAATTGCGGCTGCCAATTCTGCATCTTTTATTGGTTTTAATAAATAATCTACACCATTTACCCTAAAGGCACGAACCGCATACTCATCATAAGCAGTAGTAAATATAACGGGACTTTTCAAACTAAAATCGTTGAATAGATCGAAACTAACACCATCACTAAGTTGAATATCCATAAAAAACAAATCAGGCTCCGCATGTTCACCCAGCCACCTTTTGGCAGTTTTCAAACTGGGCAACATGGCTATCACCTCTATATCGGGTGCTAGTTTGTTTATTTTGCTCAACAAAACATTGGCAATTATTTCTTCGTCTTCAATAATGACAGCTTTCATAACTTAAATTTTTAAATCAAAGGGATTTTTATTGAAAAAGTCGTTTCGGTTTCTTCTATTACAATTGGCTTTCCACTGAGATATTTGTAAAGGGTTTCAAACTGTATTAGTCCCTTTTTATTTGAAGTCTCTACTTTGTTTTTCTTTTGTAGATTATTCTTTACAATTACAAAACCATCGTCAATAAAAATATTAATAATCAAGGGAGATTCAGCATCTATGATATTGTGCTTGATCGCATTTTCAATCATATTTTGCAGTGTAACTGGAGCCATTTTATAATGAAAGTAATCCTCGGGGATGTTTATCAAAATCTGTAGCCCTTTTCTAAACCTTGTTTGTTGTAAATTGACATATAAGTTTACAAATTCTATTTCTTCTTTCAACGACACAGTTTCATTGTCTCCGTTTTTCAAAATATATCTGTATATGCCAGACATCTGCTCCAAAAATTGACTGGCCATTTCTTGATTGGTATCTATCAATCCTGACAAAGAAGTAAGCGAATTGAAAAGGAAATGGGGATTGAGTTGCTGTTTTAAGTTTTCATACATTACCATTGTTTTTTCCTTCTCGAGGAGTTGTGATTTGCTTTTCAAAAGCAATACCTTTTCTCGTTGGGCTATTTGCAAACGGTATAGCATGGCTACCAGAGAAATGCCTACCAAAGCAATCAATAGTAAAAACCACCACGCTTTGTAAAAAGGTGTGGCAATGTGTATTAGAAAAATGGTTTCACGTGTTTGCCAGCTTTTATCTTTTGCCAATGCTTTTACTTTGAATGTGTATGTACCGGGTGGTAAACTGTTGTAATTGGCTTCAAAATTTTCGGTAGCTGTAGTCCATTTTTCTTCTGCACCTTCTAATACATATTGCATATCATAAGGCATGGTCACATTGTCAGTAAGCATACCAAATTTTATTCTAAGGCTGTTGTCAGTTGGCTTTAATTTTAATGGCTTACCAACATAAAAATTTGTACCGATACCGTTAATTGAAACCATGCTAATTAATGGCCTGTCTTTTACCTGCGGTGGCTTTAGTTTAGCAGGATAGAACTCTACCAAGTCTCCTGCAATACTGGCAATAATATTACCATTTCTCAATGCTGTCATTTGGTTTACATACCCATTGTTGTTAGCGCTAATGGGTAATGTAAAATTGTAAAAACTGTTGAGTTGTGGGTTATATACAGAGAACTGGTTAAAGCATACGCTCCATATTTTCCCATCGGCATCATTTGCTAATGCCATAATATGATCCATCACTAAGCCATCTACCTGTTTAAACTGTTTGCTTATATTCTTTGATGGGCTATAATAAATCAATCCATCCCCTTTTTTAGACATCCACAAATCACCATTTCTGTCCATAATCATGCTGGTAAAATAGCCATCGTCTGCTTCAGCACTGTCCTGGTAATTCATCTTTACAGGTTTCAGTTTGCTGCCATCTGTATAGGTAAGCCAATTCCATCCATTTAGCATCCATACTTGGCCCTGTTTATTTACAGTAGGAACACCAAGGTACAATCTCTTACCATACCCCATAAATGGATTTTCAAAAACAAGACTGTCCAGCTTGCCAGTTTGCAAATTCCACCGCAGCAATTTGTCAATGGATGTACAATACAGGATGTTTTTATTATCCAACACCGCATCTCTAATAAGCCAATTGTTAAATGGGGCATGGAGAACAAGCGGTGAAAAATTGGTTGCCCCCGTTTTTTTAATCCATGCACCATTATGAGAAAAGAGCAGGATGCTGTCTTTTAAAAATATCATGCGGTAAACATTGTAGGGCTTCTTATTGCTTTGATCAGGTATGAATTTAGCCAGTTCATAACTAGTGGTTTTAGAAGTGGCTGGATTGTAATGCAACAGCAACTGTCTTGAGGTGGCAATCCACCATGTTTTATCCCAATGGTTTTCTGTTACAAATTTTATCGAATTATTCTCTGTAGTGTTTTCAGCTACCGGCAAATAGTGAATTTTATAGAATGATCGGGAAGGATTGCATTTTGAAATGCCCCCAACCGTACCCAACCACAATGTCCCATCATCTTCTTGCATAGCATCCCAAAAAAAATCGCCCGCCACAGTTGATATGTCATTCTTATTGTGCCTGATCCTTGTCACCTTATTTCCATGTAGGTAATCAATTAAAAGCAACTCATAGCTCCACGAAGACAGCCATAACATGTGGTTATTATCTTCAAATAAAGTGGCTACATCATCCATTTTTTCCAGTTCCTTTAGGTTGATGTTATACTTTTCTTTGTTTGTGATTGGGTCAAAGCCAATAATTTTTTTTGCATCATTATCCGCATACCAATAATGCCCGTATGTAGTTTTGCGAAGTGCCGATGCACCTCCTGAATTTGCCGGTGAAATGCTGTCAATGTTACGTTTAATAAATTCAAATTGTGCCGAAGTTTTATCATAAAAAAGTAGTCCTTGTTTTGCGGCTATATAAATTCCCTTTCCATCCGGGCTTTCTGCCATTCCATTTTTTCGTATCCTTAGTTTCGGAAATTTTCTCTTGGTCGGGGCAATTTGAAAGCTATCAGCTGTAGGATTAAAAAAACACAGGTTAAAATAGTTAGCCGCCCATATAATGCCATTTTTATCACAAAGAATATTTTGTGTACTCACCCAGCCAAAATTGGTAGGAACAGCATAATTTTTAAAATTTCCGGTATTTGGATTTAAACAAAACACCCCATTGTCAGTAGAACCCCAAATGTTTCCTTTTTTGTCTTCTGCAAGGTCATGCACCGAGTTGTTTGGCAGGGTATTTTTTCCATAACCGCTATGATAGGTATAAAAGTGGGCCCCGTCATATTTATTAAGTCCGTTGTAAGTACCAATCCACAACATTCCCTTGCTGTCTTTTAAAAAAGAGTTGACCAAATTATACC
>JANPHE010000338.1:0-14388 GCA_031424295.1 Segetibacter sp.
AGGTTGCCTAAGTTGGAATAGCGTTTTGGCGTTTAGTATTGTTATAGGCCAAATACATCGATTTAGAAATATTAGACAGACCGCTTTTAAACAGTTATGCAGAAGTATTAGTCCAGCATGAATCTGGCAAATACTTCTGCTTGGCTTGGTTTTCTCAGCACTACAAATAATTAAATGACACTACCACCCAATCATCATCCATTTAACCTTACCGACTATAGTGATTGAAGTTTAATTAAAGCAAATAGCGATGTAATTCCTTTTTAGGGTGCTTATTAAATTATGAAAACTACCATCAATAGTTTCCCATGAACTTCAATAATTTAACTTTAGTAAGCAGATTGAACAATAAAAATATATTGGCGTACAATTGTTGGCGGATATTTATCAAATTTTCCAAAAGCGCTAATCCTCATATGTTAGCCCCCATTTTAGGTGTTAAGTCCTACTTCAGTACCCCCAACTCCTTACCCACTTTGGTAAATGCTGCAATGGCATGATCCAAATGATGCACCTCATGTGCCGCACTTAGCTGCACTCTTATTCTAGCCATCCCCTTAGCTACTACAGGATAAAAGAAACCGATTACATAAATTCCTTCATCCAATAATTTGGCTGCAAACTCTTGCGCTATAGTAGCCTCATATAGCATGATAGGAACTATGGGATGATCTCCTGACTTTATGTCGAAACCTGCAGCAGTCATTTGCGCTCTGAAATATTTTGTATTGCTCTCCAATTTATCCCTTAGTTCGGTTGTTTCTGTCAGCATATCAAACACAGCTATAGATGCACCAACAATACTAGGAGCCAATGTATTACTAAACAAATAAGGTCTGCTTCGTTGTCTAAGCATTTCTATTACCTCTTTTCGGCCACTGGTAAATCCACCACTTGCACCGCCCAATGCCTTACCGAGCGTGCCGGTAATAATATCAATCCTTCCCACTACCCCACGGTACTCATGGGTTCCTCTACCTGTCTTTCCCAAAAAACCACTGCTATGGCATTCATCTACCATTAATATAGCATCGTATTTATCTGCTAGATCACAAATCAGGTCTAACCTGGCAATAGTTCCATCCATACTAAATGAGCCATCTGTTACAATAACGCGACTACGCAAATGCTGCGATTCTTTCAGCTTTGCCTCCAGATCGTCCATGTTGTTGTGTTCGTACCTGTAGCGCTGAGCTTTACATAACCTTACACCATCTATAATAGAAGCGTGATTAAGCGCATCGCTGATAATGGCATCCTGCTCGCCAAAAAGGGGTTCAAAAACACCTCCATTGGCATCAAAAGCTGCTGCATATAAAATGGTATCTTCTGTACCTAAAAAGTCAGCTATTTTTTGCTCCAGTTCTTTGTGAATATCCTGTGTGCCACATATAAAACGCACACTGCTCATGCCAAAACCATGGCTATCTATAGCTCTTTTAGCGGCTTCAATTACCTTTGGATGAGATGATAGTCCAAGGTAATTGTTAGCACAAAAGTTAAGTACTTTTTTACTCTCTGACTGTCCGTTGGGCATCGTCACCATTATTTCAGCACCTTGTGGACCGACAATAATTCGCTCTTTTTTAAATAATCCCGCAGTCTCAATTTCGTTTAGTTCTGCTGCTAATCTGCTTACAAATTGTTCATTCATATGGATGGCTTTGATGTCAAAGATAATTAAGAGAAGAATTATTTTAGACAAACAATTAAATTAATGATAATCATCAATTTATTATTAATGTTAATTCTGTGTAAACAAACTATTAAATAAAATCCATTGTTGGTATCTGTAACATTTCAACTTTACCTTCGTTTATTATTACAGTAAACAAAGCTGTTATGAAGCCAAAACACCTACTCAGATTTGCAATAATATCCTTTACACTAGCTGTTTCTATCTTCATTTGGGAAACAAAAAGGAAAGCGACCCTTTCTTGTATTATCAAAAAATGTTCAAAAAATGTTGAGATTAAACCGACCAACAACGATTTTATCTTTGTTGAATCGGTGTCTAAATTGCTGTTTGTGGCCTTTTCAAAATAATTTTATACGATTTGTAACTTTTAATCCCAGTTTACGTATCACTGCATAATATACCAGAATACAGGCTGATCTATGACTGAAAAACAATATAACGAATGTGTCCACCTTTATGCCGACAATGTCTTTCGCTTTATAGTGAAAAATATCCGGCATGAAGAAGATGCCCGAGACATTGTACAGTCTGCTTATGAGAAAATGTGGCGTAACAGAGACTCAGTGGACAATGAAAAGTGCAAATCCTATTTGTTTACTGTTGCCTACAACCAAATGATCGATCACATCAGAAAGCATAAGAGAATAACTTTAACAGAAGAGTTTTCGGAAACCAGCAGAGGAACCAATCACCAAAAAGAAGTAGGTGTACAAGAGACGTTGCACAAAGCACTTAACAAACTAAATGAAACACAAAAAAGCCTGGTCATGCTGAAAGATTACGAAGGATATAGCTATGAAGAGATTGGAAAAATTACAGGATTAAATGAAAGCCAGGTAAAAGTGTATTTGCACAGAGCCCGCCTTACGCTGAAAAAGTATTTGGTGAGCAGAGAAAATGTGATGTGAAATTAAGTAGCTAGTAAACAAATTAGCTAATTTTTTGAGGAGAAACAATAAAAGTCATTTAGAAAAATGTTGAAAGTCGAAAGACATAATTACGAAGAATATTTTCTACTGTATGTAGATAATGAGCTGAATGCCGAACAAAGGTTGGCTGTCGAAAATTTTATTGCCCAAAATGAAGACCTAAGGCCAGCGTTTGAAATGCTTCAACAAGCTACTCTTCCTTTAGTTGATATTCATTTTAATCAAAAAGATAGCTTGCTAAAAAAAGAAACCGGCATTTCTATCAACAATTATGAAACATATTTTTTGCTTTCGGTAGACAATGAATTAAATAATACTGAGAAAGCAAGTGTAGAGAAATTTGTACTACAGCATCCGAAATTGCAGGACGAATTTACCTTGCTGCATAAAACAAAACTAAAACCAGAAGCCATTATTTTTAATAACAAAAAAGCATTACTCAGAAAAGAAAGAAGAGTAGTTTCAATGTTATGGATGAGAATGAGTGTGGCGGCTGCTGTCATTGGTATTGTTGCGTTTTCATGGTTTGCATTGAATGATGACAACAATTTAATGACTGCCCCTGTAGCAATAAACAATCCAACTGTTAACCCTAAGGAAGCAAATAAAATTCAAAAAAATAATGAGCAGACTGTAACACGAAACATAGTTGACCCGTTACAATCTAAAGCAGCTGTTCTTAAAGTGAAAAATAAAAGTAATCCAACAACAAAGTTTGTCGAAACTAAATCACCACTACACAAGCAAGATCAAATAGAATATTTAGTGCGCCAGAAAAATGAAAACATACCGCAACCAATAGTTCCTGACAATAATATAACAGTGGCTACCAATAAAAATGAAACATCCATAATACCACTGCCAAATACAATTGGGACTCCTGGTGCAAACAATAAAATAAATTCCACTTCTGTTGCTATCGCAGCCAGTAATCAGCTAAGTGTAGAACAGCCGGTTATTGCCAGCCAGGCTGTGTATAAAGAAGTAATCAATACCGATGAAGAAGATAAATCAGTCTATATAGGAAATCTGCAGATAAATAAGAACAAAATAAAATCACTTTTCAAAAAGGCTTCAGGCATCTTCGGAAAAAGACGCGAAAAAGACCCAACCGAAAAATCGGTACAAGTTGCCGGGTTCGAAATAAGAACCACTTAATCTTTCACTAACAGAAAAACATTTTTAAAATGAAAACTATTTACTTAATGATGGCAGCCTTGATGGTTGCAGGATCAGGAATTGCGCAAACAGATACCACAAAAATCAACAACGATGTCAGCAAACAAAAGTCTGATACTATAAAAGTTGGCAACTTTGTAATTATCAAAAAAGCAAAGGATGAAAACGGCAAATTTTCCCGAGAAGTAACCGTCGAAAGAAAAGCGAAAAAGCAAACAAATCTAAGTACCAATTGGTTTATTTTCGACCTTGGTTTTGCCAATGTAAACGACCAAACAAACTACACAAGTGCCGGTGCAGCCTCATATCTTAGACCTATAGGCACACAAGGTGCACCAACAAAAGATGAATTGAAATTAATACCTGGCAAAAGCTCCAATGTAAACATCTGGATTGTAATGCAAAAGCTGAAGTTGGCTAAAGGTTATATCAATCTAAAGTATGGTGCTGGTCTGGAAATGTTTAACCTCCGGTACGACAGCAAAATCAACTATGAAAAAGGAAGCTCTCCTTACATTTTCAGGGACAGTATTGATTTTTCAAAAAACAAATTGTATGCGGGCTATCTCTCTGTACCGGTAATGGTTAACTTTAATGCCACACCAGGCAAAAAAGGATTTAGTCTGAGTGCAGGCATCAGCGCAGGTTACCTAATTGGAAGCCATGACAAACAAAAAAGTGATGAACGTGGAAAAGTAAAAACCAAAGGTGATCTTGGATTGGAAAAGTTTCGTGTTGCTTATATAGGAGAACTTGGTTTAGGTCCCATCCGTTTATTTGGCAGCTATTCTATTACAAACCTTTATGAAAAAGGATTAGAGCAATATCCGTACAGTTTTGGAATTAGGTTTAGCAATTGGTAAAAAACCACCACAAGGTTATAAACCACATTTACGAAGAGATAAAAGTTGATGTGAAAAAATAAATAGAAATCCCTTCTTATCAACAATACTTGGAAGCCGTTCGTACAAGAGCGGCTTTTTGTATTTTTATTTTTTCTGCATTGTTAAAGTGCTGCGTTTATATAGATAATTTTTTGTGAAAGGGTGGATACATCCAATAAACGGCATAATTTGACGTTGTAAACCTGTAACACCTATAAATCCATGAATCGCCTACTTACCGTCATAATACTATCGCTGCTTTTTTTAGCGAACACTTCATTCAATGAAGACGTATATAGCAAAAGCTCCTTTTACATTGTAATTGACAAAACAAATTATGAGCTAAATGTGTTTGATGCCGAAGGATGGTTGATTACCTATCCGGCAGTATTTGGAAATAAAGACTTAGGCGACAAATTGGTAATGGGTGATAGAAAAACACCTGAAGGCGTATATACCATTGTAAACAAAAGAGTTCATAACAAATGGTGCAGATATATGGGACTTGATTATCCCACAGAAGCCGACATGGAAAAATTTAATGAAAGAAAAGCAAAAGGCATCATTTCTCCCGATGCAAAGATGGGCAATGGAATAGGAATTCATGGCACTTGGCCACACGATGACAACGCCGTTGATCAATATCAAAATTGGACCGAAGGATGTGTCAGTATTAAAAACGAAGACGTGAAGGAACTTTACTCATATATAAATGTAGGTACCAGAATTACCATTAAACGATAAGCTATTTTTTATTTAAAAAAGTAGTAATTGTGCTAATCCATTTTCCTTCTTCATTGGTGCATAAACTCTGGTGACCGGAATTTTCATAGATCACAAGAGACTTATCCTTAGAAGCTAAATTTGCAAACACTGAGTTTGTTTCAACTTCCGAAACCCGTGTATCTTGCTTTCCCCATTGCATTAAAACAGGAACATTAATTGATTTTACAAATTCTTCCGGTTTGTTGTTAAAAGCCCAGAAACCTTGTTCTATTCCGCCCCAAAAGGTTAGTAAAGTAGCAAATGGTTGGCCAGGGACATTCATCATCTTCAATCTTCCTTTAACCGCATCCTGCAATGTTGCAAAAGGCATTTCAATGATTATTTTTTTAGGCTGTATGGCCGCATAATCATGCATAGCTTTGGTAATAGAAGCAGCCCCTAATGATATACCGTAGAGAATAATATTCTTTTCGCCGCTCTTACTTACAAAATCATAAGCAGCTTTTACATCTGCACTTTCCAAATATCCTATTGAAGAACTATTGCCACTACTATTGCCATGAGCCCTAAAGTCAACCAAAACAACATTATACCTTAAGTTGTAAAACGCTTCCGCTTCATTCAATACCCCGGCTCTATTTCCACCATGACCATGAAAAAGGATGACCGTTCCTATTGCATTTTTTTGTTCCACATTCCAGCCTTCAAGCTTTAAGCCATCTAAAGTAGTTAATTCAATAGTTTCAGCAAGTTGTTTTGGTTTATCCTTCAATGCCAGTTTATAATTATCCTGCCCAAGTATAATTGTTTTGGCTACAGAAAAAAAACCCATCGCTTTTGCGGCACCCTTCTGTTCCGTTCCTCTATCGTACACGTGGGTCAGCTTATATGCCTGCGAGGCACAAATTATATTGAGCAGAATAAATAAGAATACCGAGAAATAAAGTATTCGTTTAAACCATTTTTTCATAGTCAATTATCAATATTTAATAAAGTAAAACTGGGCTTTTTAGGCAAATTATTGAATGCTTGCTGCACCGAAATAACTATGCAAAACTTTAGGCAACTTTATTTCAGCTTCTTCCTGGTTGTTCTCTAACAATGCAGCTACAATTCTCGGCAGGGCCAATGAACTTCCATTGAGACTATGGGCAAATTGGGTTTTCCCATTTGCATCTTTAAACCTGCATTTCAATCTGTTTGTCTGAAAATTTTCGAAATTGCTTACGCTACTTACCTCCAACCATCGGTCTTGCCCCGCACTGTACACCTCAAAATCATAGGTTAGTGCGCTGGTAAAACTCATGTCCCCCCCACACAATCTTAAAACTCTGTAGGGAAGACCTAGACTTTGAATCAAAGCTTCTACATGAGTAACCATCGCATCCAATACTTCATAGCTTTTATCGGGATGAACAATTTGAATAATCTCAACTTTCTCAAACTGATGAAGGCGATTTAACCCCCTTACATCTTTTCCATAACTACCTGCTTCCCTTCTAAAACAAGGAGAATATGCGGTCATCTTTATCGGCATTTCATCTTCTTTCAGTATGGTATCTCTGTACACATTGGTTACAGGAACTTCTGCCGTAGGAATTAAGTAAAAATTGTCGGCTGTAGCGTGGTACATCTGTCCTTCTTTATCCGGCAACTGACCTGTGCCATAAGCACTTTCTTCATTCACCATAAAAGGTGGTAAATACTCCAAATACCCTGCGGCAGTATTAAAATCCAGAAAATACTGGACAAGTGCTCGTTGTAACCTAGCCCCTTGACCGGTATAAACAGGAAACCCACTGCCGGTAATCTTGGTACCAAGTTCAAAATCTATTAGTTTATACTTTTTAGTTAAGTCCCAATGAGGAAATGCTTGAGCATAAAGTACCGGCTTAACTCCCCCCTCACGAATAATTAAATTATCTTCTGGTGTTTTGCCGGGAGGAACCAAAACAGAAGGGAGATTTGGAAGAACATGCAACTTATCTAACAACTTTTTTTCTATTTCGCCCATTTGAACTTTCAGAGGGTCTATGTTAGATTTTAAGGACCCTACTTCATTCCTAAGTGCCTCTGCCTCGTCTTTTAAACCCGATTTCATCAGGTTCCCTATTTCTTTGGATGCACTGTTTATTTTTGACTGTGCATCGTCAAATGCTGCCTGAACTCTTTTTCTTTCATCATCCAATGCGATCACTTCATCTACTAATGATACATCTTTGAAGTTCTTAATAGCTAATCGCTCCAATACCGTTTCTTTATTTTGACGGATATAACTTACCTGTAACATTCAAAAAAAATTTGGTGCAAAGATAATGGTTGAAGCATAGTGCGAATAAATACCTTAAAAAACATGCAGCTTTAAATTGATACCGGTTTTAAATTTTAAACAATCTTTACCTGAGCAAGATGACATTATCTAATCTTCCTTCGTTTATGCTGTTATTATTGTGATAATTAGATTAGCAATTGAGTTAAAAATTCGTGGCGTGGGAATAAAGTTTATTCATTCCTGATTAATTGTTCTGCTATGCGGTGTTAAATCTCCCAAAGTCGTAAGTCCACGCTATTGATAGCGGCTACTTTTGCAACTTATTGCATGTCCGATACCCCTTTTTATATAGCGCTTGTTGGAAATCCTAATAGTGGAAAATCATCCTTGTTTAATTCGTTAACCGGACTAAATCAAAAAGTAGGCAATTTTCCGGGGGTAACCGTGGACAAAAAAACAGGATTTTGTGCATTAGACGAAAGTTTTTCTGCCAATATTATAGATCTTCCAGGTACTTATAGTTTATATCCCAGAAGGGCTGATGAATGGGTGGCTTACAAGGTGCTCATGAACGTGGACGGAACGCTCCAACCTGACCTTGTGGTTTTGGTGGCTGATGCCAGTAATCTTAGGCGAAATTTGCTGTTTTGTAGCCAGATACTTGATCTGAAAGTGCCGGTAGTAATTGCCTTAACAATGACTGACCTTGCTGCTCGCAAGGGAATTAAAATAGATTTACAAGCTCTCGAAAGGGAACTTGGCGTTCCAGTTATTGCAACCAATCCCCGCAAAAACAAAGGCATCCCTCAATTAAAGAAGATTTTACTACAGGTAGCTCGTCAGCAATACAAAGCACCTGCCAGAGACTTTATTCCAATAAAAGCATTGGCTGAACATGCTATTAATGAAATGCAGCTAACCATTCCCGGACTTAATGATTATGCTGCAGTTCATTACTTGATTAATCACGAAGATTTTCCCCTGTCTAAGGACATGCAGGCTAACATTGAAGCTATTGAGGAAAAAAACGGGTTCAACAAAACCCGATTACAAGCTGAGGAGATTATGCAGCGCTATGGAAGAATAAGGCAGATAATGCAGCAAAGCGTAGTTGAAGAAGACCCAATTGAGCAAAAATTATTTACTGAAAAATTGGATAATATTTTTCTTCACCACATTTGGGGTTACATTATCCTACTTTCCGTTTTGTTTTTACTTTTTCAAAGTGTATTTTGGATTGCAGAATATCCAATGAATGCGATTGAATGGACATTTACATCACTCAGCAGTTGGCTCAATAGCGTGCTTGCAACCGCATGGTGGAGCGATCTATTGATAAATGGAGTTGTAGCCGGGTTAGGAGGCATCATGGTTTTTGTGCCCCAGATAATGATCCTTTTTGGTTTGGTAACCGTTTTAGAAGACACCGGATACATGGCTCGGATCAGTTTCTTAAGTGATAAGCTGATGCGCAAAGTGGGACTGAATGGAAAAAGTGTAATGCCAATGATCAGTGGTTTTGCATGTGCCGTACCTGCTATCATGAGTGCCAGAAATATTGAAAACAGAAAAGAAAGATTGTTGACAATTCTGGTAACACCTCTAATGAGTTGCAGTGCCCGTCTTCCTGTTTTTACTATTCTTATCAGCCTTGTTGTTCCCCGACATTTGTTTCTAGGTTTTTTAAGTCTGCAAGGATTGGTGATGATGGGCCTTTACTTACTCGGAGTTGTAATGGCACTCATTGTAAGCTATGTTTTCAAGTTGATTATCAACATAAATGAAAGGAGTTTTTTCATTCTTGAATTGCCAACTTACCGGGGACCACGTTGGATAAATGTAGGCACTACCATGTTGAGTAAAGCTAAGATTTTTGTAAGAGATGCAGGGAAAATTATCATGATCATCAGCATGCTTTTATGGTTTCTTAGCAGCTATGGCCCGCCTGAACGAATGGCTCAATTAAAGAAGAAATACGAATCGGCGAAGGTGGATAGACCTGAAGAAAAAGCCACACTTGACCGTGAGTACCGGGCGGAAAAATTACAAAATAGCTTCGCAGGCATATTAGGAAAATCTATAGAACCTGCCATTGCTCCATTGGGTTATGATTGGAAAATTGGCATCGCATTGATCACTTCCATAGCTGCCCGAGAAGTATTTGTAGGAACTATGGCCACCCTATATAGTGTAGAAGAAGACAATGACGACACTTCGCTCAGAGAAAAAATGCAAGTTGCAGTTAAACCCGATGGCACCAAAGTATATTCGCTAGCAACAGGCATTAGCCTTATGATATTCTATTTGTTGGCTATGCAGTGCATGAGCACATTAGCTGTTGTAAAAAGAGAAACACGAACATGGAAATGGCCACTTATCCAATTATTCTACATGACCGGACTGGCATATCTGATGAGCTATATTGCCTACCAAATACTATCCTAATTGTATTACTGAAAGGCGCTTATATTAACTGCAAAAATATAAATTATAGAAACAATTATTCACAATAAAAGTTTCATGCATATTTAGTTTCAGTATTTAGGTAAATTGCCCAGCTAAATAGAGAACCAGTTGTTATCACGAATAAAAAATATTATTGAAAAAATTTTCCTGGTTGTACTACTGATCTTTCCTGTAATAATAAATGGTCAAACAAGAAAAGAAAGAAAGGTAATAGAAGCACAGCGAAAAGCAGACGAACTTGTTATTTCAAATTTAAAAACACACGCTGAGACTTTCCTTAAGGGAAGTCCCTCATTATCATACCAAACGTACCTAGTAAAGCAATTGGAAGCTATTGGATGCAAGCCAGTTAAGGCAGACAACATCGTTCAACCATTTAAATACGATGATGGCAAGCAGATAACTAGGCTAACTTCATTAACCGTTAATGAACAACCTTTACAAATTTATGTAGATTATTTTCCATTGGCCTATTCTGCAGAAAGAACTGTGAGCGGTACGCCCTCTATGGCATTGAGAGAAAAAGGTGTTCCATGGTTTGCCGATGTTAAAGATATTTTTGATGCCCAGCTCCAGGATTCTGCTTTTAATATGGATGAAGCAATCATAAAAGAAGCAAACAAAGTGGCTGGAAAAGGAGCCTCTGCCTTATTTATATATAATTCATCTGCAAAAAAGGACAACATCAGATTCGACAATCACAATAAAATACCTGCTGTGTCTATACCTATCGTGTACATTACAAAAAATGGATATAAAAAATACTTTTCTGATCAATCACAAGCATTGAATATAGTGCTTCAAGTTAATTATGAAATGAAAGTAGTCTCGGGTTCTAATATAATCGCGTATTTAGATAATGGGGCGTCTCATACGCTAGCAATAAACTCATTTTATCATTCAATAACTAATGATACAACTGCAGACCGAAATGAAAGAGACATGAATGCTACGTTCATTGAATTAGCTAAAACAATTATCTCGTATAAAAATTCAAATTACCTCTTCAATGTTTATGAGGGGGAAGGAAATGGGCTTTATGGAATGAAATATTGGCTGGAGAATAGTGATTACAACTCAATGAATTGCTTATTGGAAACCAATCCACCCTCAGTAGTTAGCCTTAGTTATTTTGCGGCAATCAAGAAGGCTTACCCTACGCTTGTTTCTAGATTACAGACATCAAATAAAATTGAAGGTGAAGAAAGGTGGAAAAATATGTTGAATACAATCAAAGTATTAGGAGAATTTATAAAACTATATAATGCGGATAACAAAATAAATTTTCAAAAAGATAGCATTTCTATAAATCAAGACTTGAAGTCCAATTTAAGTGTTCAACATGAATCAATAACTCCTTTTAATAAAGAAGTAAAAGTGCCCTCCTTAGATATTAAACCGCAATTACATTCCCCAATTGCTAACAGACCTCTAGTAAAAACAAATGTTGGTCTAGGTATTATTCCCGATAACACAATCTCTAGCGAAGGTTTAAAAATAAAAGGTGTTACTCCAAATAGATTAGCAGCCAAATTAGGATTGAAATCAGGAGACGAAATTTTATGGATTGGTAGCTACAAGGTTACCAATATGCCTACTTATTTAGAAGCACTCAGCCACTTTAGCCCGGGAGATAAAACAACCATTAAAATTAAAAGAGGGGAGGACACTAAAGAACTATCCGTCCAATTCTAATAATGATGAATATGAAACTTACGCTTGATAATGAGACCTTAACCTTTGATTTCTTTGAAGACACCCGGCTTTTGGGTATAATGGCACCGGTAAAAAACTATTTATTTTGCTGGCATCTCAAAGCTTTGGGATATGATTTCCGGCTCAACAACGAAATCAATAAACAATTGCGCAAAAAAAACAGGACTTATTATTTTTCAGTGTATCAACATCCGGAAAATGACTTTTTAAATTATTATTTATTTCACAATCACTGCGAAGGAGAATACTTATTACCCGAAGTTAAGCACATTGATTATCTGCTACTCATGAAAGGAGATGTAGTAGATGATGAAAAATGTTTGGAAAGTGTCAATGCAATTAAGTCAATTAGTTGTGTACAAATGGTAGTAGAATTGACCAATGAAATGCTAAAAAACAAAGAACACTTGGTATTTTGATTGGCTAATTATCAGATGAAGGCTTGTGCTGAACTAAAAAAACCCTGTTCAAAAGCCAAAATATAATGAAAGGCAATGGTGTGAAAAGCTGCGTTATGTTTTGGTAAAATGATTCTATTTTTCCTTGAAAAGCCAGATCTTCAATACCACTGTGAGGCAACACTTTCTTAAGAAAAAAATAAATTAGCCACAAAGAAAGATAAACAATCAAAAAGGTTTTAAATATCGGCTTTTGAATGGTAAAATACATGATAAGCGTACCACCTGCCACAAGAAAAAAAGTTTTAAACCATACAAAAAAGGAATGATACTCGACTGCAAAAATGGTGGCCTTCATCCAGTCAAGAACAAAGAGAACACTATAAAAAAAAATGATAATGACTACAAAAAGGTTAGCCTGCTTCACTGCCTTTACTTTTTTTGGTGAAAAATATCCAACACATTAATATAATCAGATACATCATTATTGTGAAAATATAATGATGGTTGAATTCAAAGGAGCTTCTGTAGTTTACGTAAACCCAATAAAGCCCCATACACCTTATAATATTGCCAACAAAAATAGCGGCTATACCTATAAAGGTGAACTTCACTTTTCTTTTGGTTGAACTTGGCAATAATAATAAAAAACCAAGGTAAATTAAGTATAAGTCCAGTGCATTGCAATCATCAAATATACTGAGAATGGTTTTGCCGTTCAATTGAATATGGTCAGCTGTATTGTAATTATCTACTACCCATGTGAGTTTTGTAGGAAGGTTAAAAAACAAATTTAAACAGTAGGTAACTGTAGCCGTTAGAGTATGTGTAAGAAAAGCATCTGGAATTCTAACGGCTTTAAGGTATAAGAGTTAAAGCGACTCCCATACCACCACCATTAAAATAAGCCTCAATAAAAACTTTTTCATCTGCCTATTAAAAGCAACCGGTTGATCAACTTGTTGTAGTCCTTCTTGGCTCTTATTTTCCTGCATGGTGCAAAATAATACAGGTTTGCCTAAAAAGGCAAACCTGTACACTTATTTTAACTATAGAAATTTAATGAATTGCTTTCTTCCTATTTCTGCTCTTAATAAAAAAATAAGCGACAACAAGGCCAATTGCAGCAAGGATAATCAACAAATAATCATCAAGCGGCACCGCCGGAGGAGGACCATCAGGACCACCGCCCGGATCTTGGCTAAAAGAAAACTGAGAAGATAGTACTATTAGAACAGTAATTATTGCTGTTATCTTTTTTTGCCCGATTGATTTTATAGTCTTTTTCATACTAAGTTGTTTTCAATTTCAAAATTAGCTTATTTTTCATTTCAAAAAACATATGCCAAAACTTAATGTATGAACAAGACCTTACATCTTGTTCATACTCAATTCAACTTATTTATTACTTATTACAGCGTTTTGTACGTTCACAATCTTATTTCCTTTCGAAATATTTAACTGATAAGTACCGGCAGCTATTGATGATGGAAACTGTAATACATGGGTAATCTTAACACCTGTGTGTGCTACATTTTTGCTATAAATCGCTCTCCCTTCTTTATTGGCCAATGTTAAAATATAAGTCCCTTCCGCTTGGTTAATGAATTCTACAAACATTCTACTATCAACGATTGGATTTGGATAGATCTTGAAACCATCTTTGCCATTACCAAACCATACTTTTGATTGGTTAGAATATTTATACATTCCATCATTTTCAATACTCCTTACACGATAATAGTTATCGCCCATCACAGGTCTTTCATGTGTGAAATTGTAGAAGAGGCTGCCAAATTCATTGTTCAGGGAAATTACTGTACCCAACTTTTCAAATTTTATACCATCTGTAGAATGTTCAACATCGTATTGCTTCATATTCTTTTGCTCAGCAATTACTCTCCAATCTACCTGTATTATATCCTTTTTCTGCGAAGCTGTCAAAGTGATAAATTGTGCAGGTGTTGTTTTCTTTTGAAACACGATCCTGAACCGGTCAGCTGCATAAGATCCCGCTTCTGCCGTTACCTTAAAGCTTACAACCTGTGTGCTGTTGAGTACAACCGGTGTGCTGGTTTTCAGGTAATTGTCTTCTAACGTAGCGGTTAATTGCGGATCC
>JANPHE010000339.1:0-16475 GCA_031424295.1 Segetibacter sp.
TCAAACACAAGCCCTTCCGAAAACAAAAATCTGTAGTACACAAACCGCCACCCAAAATTTTTGAAACCCCTGATCTAAAGCACTCTTCAGCATAAAGGGCTGCAATGTGGGTTAAATTTGATTGTCAAAAATTGGTAACACAGATCAGGTTGCCTCTCATTACATTTCCTGATATACCCTTACATAATCCACATACATCTTGGCTGGGAATTTTGTATCGTCTACCGTTTGTCCTGGAAAGTTGCCACCTACTGCAAGATTTACTAAAATAAAGAATGGTTTATGAAATTCCTCCGTTCCGTTAATATTATTGGTGGTGTTGCCAATGTGGAATTGAACACCATCAACAAACCATTTTATTCCTTGAGCATTCCATTCTACAGAATATACATGATATAAAGCAGGGGTTGTGGTTGTATTTCCTCCATAATAGGCATAGCCATTTGTTTCCCAATGCATGGTACCGTAAATTAGGTTATCGGCATTTACGTGTTCCATAACATCAATTTCACCGCATTTAGGCCATCCTATAGAATTAATGTTTGAGCCCAACATCCAGAAGGCAGGCCATAGTCCTTGCCCCATTGGCAATTTAATTCTGGCTTCTATTTTACCATAAGTGAATTCACGTTTCCCTTGTGTTTTCAGTCTTGCAGAGGTATAATTATAGCCAAGTATGGTTCGCTTCTTAGCCGTGATAATTAGTTTGCCATTGTTGACTACGGCATTGGATGCAGTGTAATATTCCTTTTCATTGTTGCCCCATCCACCACCACCGGTCTCAAAAGTCCAATTTGCAGTATTAATTGTAGTTCCATTAAATTCATCGGACCAAACAAGTTGATAAGCAAGGGTTCTTGCTTGAAGATTAGATGTTAGTAATTTCCCATTCTCTAACGTATCTTTTTTGCAAGCTGTAAAAAAAAGTAGGGAAGCTAATATAAGTACAGAGGTTACTTGTCTAAGCCGCTTCATTTGTTTTATCAAAATTATCAGTTTAAGAAATACAAAAGCAATCTACGAATAATATATGTCAACAGGTTAATTGTAATGCCATGTTTTGCTTTTCAATAAATCAAAAAAGCACAAAGTAATATGCACAATTGGTGATGACAGAAAGCCTCTAATGCCTATGCAACTGCTTCAGCACACCACCTGAAGCTTCTTTAATGGTATTTGCAAACATAAATGCTTTAGGATCAGTTTGGTGGACCATTTTCTCTAATCGGCGCAGTTCAAGACGAGAAACAACTGTAAAAATGATATCGCATTCTGTAGAAATATCAAACTTGCCGGGCAGAAATCCTCTTTCGCCTTTGTAGATGGTAATTCCTTTCCCCATCTCATTGACCAGCCGGTATTTAATGGCTTCGCTTTCAGCAGAAATAATAGTGATGCCTGTATGGGCTTCCAATCCTTCAACAACATAATCAATAGCCCGGGAGGCTGTAAAATAGGTGAGCATAGAGTACAAAGCAGTCTCCAATCCTAACCTATATGCAGCAATAACAAAAATAACCACATTAATGCCAAGGATAATTTCGGAGATGGTAAAACTTGTTCTTTTCAGCGTAAATAAGGCTAGCACTTCAACCCCATCGAGTGCACAGCCTGCCCTCATAACAAGTCCTACGCCTAGCCCTAAAAAAAAGCCGCCAAAAATGGAAATAATTAATTTATCAGAACTGATTAGAGGATAGGGGATCAAAAGCAAACATAGCCCCAACAGTATGACACAAAAGAATGTTTTGATTGCAAATTTTTTGCTGACACTATAATAACTAATGATAACCAAAGGCAAATTGGCCAATACGATAACATAACCAAGGTTCCAATCATATACCTCATGTAATAAAAGGGATATACCGGTAATACCACCATCAAAAAAATGATTGGGCACCAAAAAACCCTGTAAAGCAAAACCGGCTGATACAATGCCTAGTACAATTAAACTCCAATCAGAAATGAATAAAATTACATTTTTTCGATTAAGGTAATTGATTTGCACTTTTCTTCCTACTGGATTTTTATGCGAATGCTCCGACATGGATCTAATTTGTTTAAGTATAATTAGTTCGCAATATAAACAGGAAAAAAATGACGAACAATTTAATTGATATTTTCATCAATCAATAACTTCATAAATGACTGTTTTCCCAGATTTGTGCTTTAGCGCTTCTTCGCCAATTAACCTGCAATTGAACGAATCCTTAATTTTATAATAAACTTCCTCCTTAACGACTACCTGGTTTTCTTTTGCTACAGACTGCAACCGCTGAGCTGTATTTACTACATCACCAATTACTGTATAATCCAATCTTTTCAGTGTGGCTGATCCTATATTGCCCGAGATCACTTCGCCTGAATTAATTCCTATGGAAACTTTTGGCATAAATGCAATCCCCTCCATATTGTCCGGCAATTCATCTATTGTTTTTCTAATAGCCAATGATGCATCAATTGCCCTGTCAAGATGGTATTTGCCCTTGAAAACTGCCATGATAGCATCCCCAATAAACTTATCAACATTGCCGCCTTGAGCTAATATTTCTTTAGTCATTACATCAAAATATTGGTTCAGCAAATTCACAACCTTATCGGCAGGTTCTGTTTCAGTAAGGGCAGTAAACCTACATAAATCAATAAAAACAATGGTTGCTTCCAACGTTTCATTCACCATCAGCGATTTTTCATATTCGGGATGACTCATAAAGTTAAGTACGGTCTCATCCACATACATTTTCAGTATATTGTTTTCCTTAATTGCTTTTAGCGTTTCTTTCAATTGAAGAACGTGGCTTATTGTTTTCTCTATGGTCAGCTGCAGATCATCAAAGTTAACTGGCTTGCATACAAAGTCAAAAGCACCTTTGTTCATAGCGGACCTAATATTGTCCATATCACCGTATGCAGAAACCATCACCATTTTTACTAAAGGGCTATAATCGTTCAATTGCACCAACAGCGACAATCCATCCATGACGGGCATATTGATATCGCTGAGTACTACTTCAATATCGGGGTCTTGTTTTATCTTATTTAAAGCTTCGCTTCCGTCCAGTGCGAAAATGAATTCATATTTATTCTCTCTAATCTGCCGGCGAAACTTTTGCCTGATGAGCACTTCCAGGTCTGCTTCATCATCTGCCACCAGTATTTTAACCATTTTTTTCTATTTTCAGTTTTTCCTTTAAAAGATTGAAATCAACAGGCTTCGTAAGAAAATCATCCGCACCCAATTTCATGGCCTGGTTATAATTTTCATCATCCCCATACGCCGTTATCATCATCACGAATGGAGGTGGTTTTTCGTACTTCGTTTTTATCTGATGTAATAATTCCAGACCACTCATACCAGGCATGTTAATATCGGATAGAATCAAGATAGCTTCATGCTCGTGGTCCTTCATGTAAGTAAGTGCGTCTTCTCCAGAGAAAGCAAAAGCGAACTCCATAGAATGGTCTCTGATTTCCTTTCTAAACCTTTGCTCAAACAGCGTTTTCATATCCTTTTCGTCATCAACAACTAGAACCTTCATTTTCATTTATTTATGTTGGTAAGGTAATAATAAATTCTGTTCCCTCTCCTTCTTTTGTTACCACATTCAGTTCACCTCCATGCGCTTTTACAATATCGTAACTCAAGCTTAGTCCCAAACCCGTACCCTGCCCGGTAGGTTTGGTAGTAAAAAATGGTTGAAATATTTTGTCTAAAATATTTTGTGGAATACCGGGACCATTGTCACGTACTGAAATTTGTATGCTGTTTTCAGGATCCGACATTTTGGATGTTTTAATCCAAATAGTTGGCTCATGACTATTTTGAGGTCCATTGGTCACTCCATTTGATGTATGGGAGGAATGAGCCGCCGCATAAAAAGCATTGGTAATCAAATTAAGGATAACTCTTCCGATATCCTGCGGTATTACATTTATTCTACCAATAAATTCATCGTAATCAGTATTCAATGTAGCATTGAATGACTTATCCTTTGCTCTCAGGCCATGATAAGCTAACCGGAGGTATTCATCTGCCAATGCATTGATATCTGTCGGCTCATATACGCCATTACTAACCCGACTGTGTTGAAGCATAGATTTTACAATGCCATCTGCCCGCTTTCCGTGATGATTTATTTTTTCTTCATTACTTATAATATCACTTGCTAAAGCCCTCACTTCTTCAAAATTACCTTTGGCTATTTCCCCTTGCATTTCCTCCAATAATTCTTTATTGACTTCGGAAAAATTATTGACAAAGTTCAATGGATTTTGGATCTCATGTGCTATGCCGGCAGTCAGCTCGCCAAGAGAAGCCATTTTCTCAGATTGTATTAATTGCGTTTGAGTTGCTTTTAGCTCCACTAATGTATGTTCAAGTTCTTCCTTTTGTAGCGTTAGTGAGGCAGTACGCTCAGCCACCTGCACTTCTAATGCCGCCTTTATTTTTTCATTAAGCTTAAACTCTTTTTCTAACTCCTGGGTTTTTATTCGCTCATTTTCTAAGGCCTTTCTTTGCCTTTTAGTGATAATCCACATTGCCCCGACCCAGACATACGCAAATGTCATAGCAGCATCAAAAAAACTGTTCCATTTATTATAAAAATCGGCGCTAACCCACTGTGCAATATTGTCAACAAAGGAGATAATAATCAAGGGCAACAATGAATAAATAAAAGGCTTTGAAAACCGAAATTCTTTGTTTTTGAAAACTATGTAAACCAAATAAAAAACAAGTAGATGACCCAAACACATGATCAAATTGCCATTTCTACGAGAAAGCATGCTCCAAACCAACAAACCAATAGAAGCATACATTATAATTAGCAGCACTTTATCCCACTGTGGCAAGTTTGTTTTTGTCTCTAAACTTTTCCGCAATACACTACTGATAATTAACCCCAGAATACTTTCTAAATACATAATGAAACAATGAGATAAAAATAAAAATAACCAAAAATTGCAGATTTAATCGAGTAACGAAAAAAAATACTAACAATTAGAATTTTTTAAGCAGGTAACTGAATGATAAACTCACTTCCTTCACCTTCTTTCGTTATTACCTTTAGCTCACCGCCATGGGCCTTCACAATATCATAACTCAAACTCAAACCCAAACCGGTTCCTTGCCCTGTTGGTTTGGTGGTAAAGAAAGGCTGAAATATTTTGTCCACCACTTTGTGTGGAATGCCCATTCCATTATCTTTCACCGCGATCTCTAAATCATGGTGGCCAGTGGCATGCGAAGGGACTAGCCTGGTGCTTACAATCACAGTAGGTTCAAAGCCCGGGATATTTAATTTCTTTTTCTCATTCACAGCATAAAAGGAATTGTTGATGAGGTTTAATATCACTCTACCGATATCTTGCTGAATAATATTTATTTTACCGGCCGAGGGGTTAAAGTCTGTCTCAAATTTTGCGTTGAACGATTTATCTTTTGCACGCAGGCCATGATAACTAAGACGTAAATATTCATCACATAAGGCATTTATATCCACCAATTCTTTTTGCGCACTGCTGGTACGGCTGTGTTGCAACATCCCTTTTACAATAGCATCGGCACGCTTGCCATGATGCCCTATTTTTTCAAGATTTTGCTTCAGGTCATTTGCAATAGTTTTTACCTCATCGGCATTCCCTTTATTCATTTCTTCCATCATTTCTTCGATCAATTCATTACTCACTTCAGAAAAATTATTTACAAAGTTCAGCGGGTTCTGAATTTCATGCGCTATGCCGGCAGTAAGTTCCCCAAGAGATGCCATTTTCTCTGACTGCACAAGTTGTGACTGTGTGGCTTTTAGGTTTTCTACAGAAGCCTGTAGCTGGATTGTTCTTAGTGCTACTTTTTCTTCGAGTATCCTGTTCTCTTTTTGAAGCATTCGGGAGCGATATATAATATAGGTTCTCAGAGAACCTATGATGATTAGGATTAATAAAGTGTACGCCCACCATGTTTTATACCAGGGTGGTGAAATGGTAAAATGGAAGACAGCAGGAGCACCCCATTTACCACCGGCACCTTTACTACAAACCTTAAATGTGTATTCGCCTGGTGGCAGGTTTAAATAATTTTCACTGTATGTATTGGTTGTAACGCTGCTCCAGTTTTTGTCAATACCTTCGAGAATATAACAATACCGTGTAGTGTCAATCCTGTTTACCTGCGACCTAGCAAATTGGAATTGGATATAGTTATAATAGTAGGGTAAATTGAGGCCTGTTGGCATATTGTAGGGCCCCGAAACACTGTCCCAAGAAGTTTTTTTACCAGCCGAGTAACCGGCAACGTCAGGCTTTTGGCCTTTAAGAAAAAAAGAATCCGTTGTCCATAGGGTATCATAACCGTTAAATGAAGGGGTATTGACAAAGTGCAGTGGTTGTGTCATTGCGTTGACACCCGTTACATATGTCATAGAAGAATCTATCCAGCCCCTTATTTCGTGTATAATCGTAATGCCCCTGTCACCCCACAGGTATTCTCCTTTTTTAGTGATCCAGTCAGCATTCCATGATCCTGTTTCCTTTATTAAATTCTGGGATTTATCGAGCAAGGTTACTTTCCATTCATTACCTGAAACGCCTGATGATGGTGCTGTAATAATAGCTGTCATATTTCGGGTTCCTGCCACAACACTTTCTTTGTATTCCAGCAGAGATATTACCGCGTTTTGCGGCAAGCCTTGTTCGGTTGTAATTGTGGTAATCGTTGCAAGTTTAATATCGACCACGTAGATTCCTTTATCGGTACCTATCCACATCCGGCCATATTTATCTCTCATCACCACTTTGTTGCATGTATCCTTTAATCCCGGCTGATTATCGAGGTACTTTATCGTGCCGTTTACTGGGTCAATTATGTCTATTCCTCCCAAAGTTGTAGCCAACCAAATATTCCCCTGCTCATCTTGCTTTATATCCTGAACATTGACATCGTTCAAACCTCCGGCAGTATCGACATGGCTGATTTTTTTTGTAATGGCATCAATTAAATCAACTCCATTGCTGGGTCCCGCCACCCAGATATTTCCGGCCTTGTCAGTTAAGATGCCATATATGGTGTCATTGACAAGCCCTTCTTTTTTTCCTACACTTGTAATGCTTTTATGCAACGGGTCTATGATATTAAAACCCCCATCGGTTGTAACAATGATTTTACCCTCACGCTTTGTAATTGACTGAACAAAATTGTCAGATAATCCGTGAGATTTATCGAGGAGGCGTTTTGTATTCCTAGCAGCATTCACAATCACCACTCCGTTTTGCGTGGCTACCCACAAATTCCCTACATCATCATCCATCAAACTTATCACGTTGGCAGCACCTAAAAGATGAACCGTTTCTCCATCCTGATCGATAATGTTGATACTACCTATTGACTGCTGCGGAGCTATGGTAGCTACCCATACTTTTCCATCGTTGCCAGCAATACATTCTGTAACGAGGTTTGCAGTCAGTCCATGATCGGGTGTAATGTATTTTATCATTCCTTTTACAGGATCAAGTATTTCCAAACCATTAAATGTACCCCGCCACAACCGGCCCTTTCTGTCTACAGATAAGCTAAAATTGTACGCATTACGGCAACCCTGAGGCTTTTTGAACTGTCGGATCACTCCTTTAGTGATGTCGATAGCATTTACGCCATTCATTCCCCCAATCCAGATCAGCCCGGCGTTATCTTTTGCGATGGCTGATAAGCTATCGGTGCTCATTCCATCCTTTTTTCTTAAATATTTTATGGTATTTGTTGAAAGATCAATGATATCTGCCCCTCCTGCATAGGTGGTGATCCAGATATGTTTTTTGTCATCCTTCAATATTTGAAAAACGGTTGAGTCAGACAAACCTGTTTGTTTGGTAAGGTTTCTATACGATCCTGCTACCGGGTCTATTATACTTACCGCTTTATCCTTATTATTAAATACCCAAATCAACCCGCTTTTGTCCGTTGACATCCTGTTGAGGTTGTAAGTGACCGTTGTAATTTGATCCGAATAGTTGATAGTGCCGTGTTGAAGATCAATCATACCCATGCCATGGTCATATCCATACCATATATTGCCCTGATTGTCTTCTGTCATACCGTTGATAAAGGGTAAAGTAGTAGCAGGAATAAAGGTTTGCATTTGTTCTCCGTCATATCGGAAAAGCCCACCGTTATCGGCAACCCACATCATGCCATTCCTGTCTTTCAGTAAACAGGATATAAATTTCGATGGAAGTCCTTGCGGCTGTCCAACATCATAGATAGACAGCGCCCTGTTTTTTTGAGCAAAGGGTGCAGACGTTTTTATAGGAGGTGGAAGAACCAGTACTGAAGTTTTGAACTGCAAAGGTTTTGATGGCAGATTTTCTAAATTTAAAGTTGCGCCTGGTAAACTATTAAAATCAAAATAGAACTCCTCCGGCGGTTCTGTAAATGGCTTGAAACCAGCGGTATCACATGGCGTAGAGGCTAGTTGGTTAATATCCAAACTCTTGGTAATAAAATTTACTTTGCCTGCGCTATCCCATCGGAGTTTTTTGGGGGTGCTGAATTTCAAGGGTTCGGTTACCGGCTGCGAAAAGCTTAGTTCCTTATCAGGAAAAGGTATATTACTGGAATTGTTGCACGATATACAAACAATCAATACAAAAGAAAATGCAATCGAATGCCAAAACGGATATATAGGGCGTAGCATAAATCTGAACATTTATTTTAAGTCGTTTAAAGGTAATAAAATAAGGAATGAAGTCCCATCTCCTTCCTTCGTCTCCACCCTCAATTCTCCTCCATGCGCCTTCACTATATCATAACTCAAACTCAATCCCAATCCAGTGCCTTGACCTGTTGGTTTGGTGGTGAAAAAGGGTTGAAAAATTTTGTCTAGAATTTTTAGAGGGATGCCGTTGCCGTTGTCCTTCACACTTATTTCCACTTTATTATTAAACTTTTTTGTACTCACTTTAACTGTCGGCTCATAATTTTCAATCCCCGATTTCATTTTTTCACCTACAACATAAAAAGCATTATTAATTAAGTTCAAAACTACTTTACCAATATCCTGCGGAATGATGTTGATGTTGCCAATTGATTCATCAAAATCTGTTTTCAATGTTACATTGAATGATTTGTCTTTAGCCATTATGCCATGGTAAGCAAATCGTAAATATTCATCTGCCAATACATTGATATTTGTGGATTCTTTTGCCCCTGAATTGCTTCTACTGTGTTGCAACATTCCTTTTACTATTTCGCCTGCTCTTTTGCCATGGTGGTTTATTTTATCAAGGTTTTGTTTGATGTCAATCGATATTAATTTGGCTTCGATTAAATCACCCTTATCCAATTCTTCTCCCATTTCTTCAATTAACTCAATACTCACTTCACTGAAATTGTTCACAAAATTCAAAGGATTTTGTATCTCATGGGCAATACCGGTAGTAAGCTCACCCAGGCTGGCCATTTTTTCTGATTGGATGAGTTGGGCTTGGGTGGATTTTAAATTTGCCAAGGTTGCTTCGAGCAACTTATTGATCTTTTGTTTGTGTTGATTACTCCAGTAAAGTATAAAAGCAATCATTAAAAATACACCAAGTCCTGTGAGTAATAAGTAAATCCGCATCCTGCTTATTTCTAGTTTTCTATCGTTTTCAAGGTTTTGTAATCTTAACTGTTCTTCTAAGCTTATGTTTTGATAATTAGAAAGATTAATAATTTCTTTCTCGTTTAAACTATCGCCCAATTGCTTTGCCATTGCCATATATTTATAAGCACTATCAACTATTCCAACGCTATCATAAGCAATAGCAAGTGCTTCATAAGCAAATACCATTTCGGGAATAAACATTCCACCTTTTCTAAAATTCAATACGGCATATTTTGCATACAGAAGGCTAGAGTCTTTGTTTCTTTTCTTTTCATAGAATTTAGATAACGAAACATAATTTTGCGCCAATGCAATATAATTGTCGTCTTGTTTGATGATTAAAGCTAAACCCTGAAATAAATATTTCTTTGCTGAGTCTAGTTTTCCCAACGACAAATATGTTTCTCCAATTATCGAATAGGGTACTCCACTGTAAAGACCTAAAGCATTCTGCTTATCATTTTCTATGGACTGAAATTCGTAATAAATGGCAGAATCCAATTTTCCTTCTTCTATATATGCTACAGCTATATTGCTATTAATAGCTGACAACAAAAAATAATCTTCTTTCCCCACCTCTACCATTTCTTTGGCCTGTAATAATTCTATTAATTTCCTTTTATTGTTCCTTGTAGCACCGTATAACATACCAAGGCAATTTTTTAAATATCCTTTTAATAAGGCTTGCACTCTGATCGGATCATCTGCTTTGAGAAATTGGTTGATAAATGGTGTTTTCAAAATGCCTTTTCCTATTTCACTATCATCTGCCATTTTTGAAGCAGCTATTAATGCACTTATAGATTTTGAATACTCCCCGTTACTCAATTGAGTATATCCTATAATTGATAACAATAATGCTTCGTAATATTTTTGGTTTAATTTACGAGAAATAGTCAATGCCTTTTCTACATAGAATAAGGAACTATCTCGGTTTACTTCTGCAAATTCAAAACCAGCTTGGGCATAATTATTTAAGAGGGCAGAGTCAGATGAAATAGAAGATAAAGAAGTTGCTGTATTCGCATTCACTTGCGCCAAAGAATCGTAAGACTTAATTATGCAAACAAAAGAAAACAGAAGTAAAAAAAGTTTGACCATAATTTTAATTGCTAATTGGTATATAAATATAAAATACTGTACCCGCACCTTCTTTCGTCTCAACTGTCAATTCTCCCCCATGCGCCTTTACTATATCATAACTCAAACTTAATCCCAACCCCGTTCCCTGTCCAGTTGGTTTGGTGGTGAAGAAGGGTTGAAATATTTTGTCAAGAATTTTTTGAGGAATGCCATTCCCGTTATCTTTTACTGCAATTAAAATTTTATCATCTTCTTTTTTTGTATTTACTTCAACAGTTGGTTGATACGCTGAAGGTATTATCTGTTGGCTATTAGCTAATAGCTTTTCCCGCTCATTCATTGCATAAAAAGCATTCGTAATCAAATTCAAAATAACCCTTCCAATATCTTGCGGAATGATATTAATGTTGCCTATGCTTTCATCAAAATTAGTTTTCATTGTTGCATTGAAGGATTTGTCTTTGGCTCTTAATCCGTGATAAGCTAATCGTAAATATTCATCAGCGAGTTTATTGATATCTGTTGGTTCTTTTTTACCACTGCTGCTGTTGCTGTGTTGCAACATGCCCTTTACGATAGCATCAGCTCGTTTACCATGGTGATTAATTTTTTCTTCGTTGCTGATTAAATCATCAGCAATAGCATTTACCTCAACCAAGTTTCCCTTTTTAATTTCATCTTTTAATTCAACCAATAATTCTTTATTTACTTCCGAAAAATTATTAACAAAGTTCAATGGGTTCTGAATTTCATGAGCAATACCTGCTGTAAGTTCTCCCAGTGATGCCATTTTTTCTGATTGTATGAGTTGTGCCTGGGTGGTCTTTAGTTCGGTTAAGGTTGTTTCTATCTTTTCTTTTTGCTGCTGTAATAGCACATTTGCTTTTTGTTTATGCCTGTTATTGCGGTAAAGTATGAATGCGATAACACCGAGTAAAACTAACCCGGCTACAAGTCCATATAGCTTTAACTTGTTGCGATAAGATACCCGTGCATCTTCCAGTTCCTTTTGCCTGCTTTCTTCTTTTGCTATAAGATCCTGTATGGACTGAATATTATTCAGCCCGAATAAACTGTCTTTTGTTTCGGCGGCAATTTTATAATAGGTAAGCGCTTCTGTGGGCTGCATAGAACCATACAATTCTGAGAGTAAATTCCCGGCAAGTATGATCCCTTTTTTAAAGGAAATCTTTCTCCCATAT
This sequence comes from Segetibacter sp., assembly GCA_031424295.1. Lineage (GTDB taxonomy): Bacteria > Bacteroidota > Bacteroidia > Chitinophagales > Chitinophagaceae > Segetibacter. Next base: position 11,921 of record JANPHE010000339.1, read on the forward strand.
TCATATGCCTTTTGGGCATAAAATATAGCAGAATCTCTTTTATTTATTTTTGTAAATACAACTGAGAGGCCAGCATATATTTTAGAAGAAACTACTAAATCATTATTATTCTGAGCTAGGATAATTCCTTCTTTATAAAGCGACAAAGCCCGCTCGTAGTTCCCTTTTTTTACCTGGATATTTCCATTTATGTTGTAAACATCCGGCGCTATTTGATCAAGAGCATCTTTATGTTTAAAAGCAATATCAACATGAAAGGCTGCTGAGTCTAATTTATTCATTTTATCATATGCTTCACCGAGGAATACATGATCTATGGCAGCACTTCTGTTATTTGAATTTTTTTCATCAATGTCTGCTGCGGCCAGCAAAAAGGCTACTGCTTTTGGAAAATTTTCTAAATCGGAATATACAAGCCCTAACCTTCTGTAAGCCCTAGCTATATCATAAGAAAAATTATTTTCTATTGCAATTTTTAGTGATTTAAAAAGCAAGGCCATTGCCTCTGCAAACTTTCCCTGCTGACGCAATACGAAGCTTAAGCTTGCCATAACCCGTGCCTGAGCCTGTACGTAACCATGTTTTCTTGCATAAGCCAAAGCAGCTAGCGTGTATTTCATCGAAGAATCAACATTTAAAGTTTCGTAATTAAAGCCAATACCTTCCATAATAGATAACCTGCTTGAATCATTCTTTGCCAGGATAAGTTGTTGTTTAAGGCTATCAATTTCTTTAGTTTCGCTTAAATCAATCAATTGCTTCTCCTGTGATAAGCAAAATGCTGGCAAGAAAATGAAAAAGGTAATTTGTAAATATCTTTTCAACAATAAAACAATCCTTACGGTTTTCAAATAATGTTTCATCTTGTTGACTAATTTGGTAGTTGTATAATAAATGTTGACCCTTCCCCCTCTTTCGTTTCCACCTTCAATTCCCCACCATGCGCCTTTACAATATCATAACTCAAGCTCAAGCCCAACCCCGTTCCCTGTCCCGTAGGTTTGGTGGTGAAGAAGGGTTGAAATATTTTGTCCAGTATTTTTTGGTGGATACCATTGCCATTGTCTTCAACTTTAATTTCAATAGTATTTCCTAACTTTTTTGTACTCACAGAAACCATCGGTTGATAATCAGCAATCCCTGATTTCTTCTTCTCATCCACCACGTAAAATGCATTAGTAATTAAATTCAAAATCACTCTACCTATATCCTGCGAAATGATATTGATGGTGCCAATTGATGAATCAAAATCAGTTTTAGTTGTTGCATTAAAGGATTTATCTTTTGCACGAAGTCCATGATAGGCTAATCGTAAATATTCATCGGCTAATGCATTGATATCTGTGGGTTCTTTTTGTCCATTGCTACTACGGCTGTGTTGAAGCATGCCTTTAACTATTGAGTCTGCCCGTTTGCCGTGGTGATTTATTTTTTCTTCGTTGCTAATAACATCATCTGCAATGGCATTTACTTCTTCAAAATTCCCTTTTTTTATTTCATCTTTCAGCTCAAATAACAATTCCATATTTACCTCCGAAAAATTATTGACAAAGTTCAAAGGATTTTGAATTTCGTGGGCGATGCCTGCGGTGAGTTCACCAAGACTGGCCATTTTTTCGGATTGGATTAGTTGGTTCTGTGTTCCCTTCAGCTCTTCCAGTGATTTTTTCAGGTCGGCTGTTCTTTCGGCTACATCTTCTTCTAGTTGGATCTTCTGTTGCTGTATCAATTCATTTTTTTCTATTTCTCTTTCTTTTGCAAGCCTTTCGTTGTCTATCTGCTTTTGTGTATTTTCTTTTCTAAGAAGATCAAACCTCATGAGCAAGATAAGTGAAAACGATAACACCAGCCAGCTTACACAGATCACTTCTATAAGCCTAAAATTGTCCATTATTTTCGCAATTATTTCTGATTGTATTCCCAAATTTTCGAGGCCTGACATAATATCAACCAGCAATAGTGGTAATGCGCCAATGATAAGGTAATGGATGGGCCGGTCTTTTTTCCGGGCATAAAGAAAGAGTGTAATGATAATACATAAAGGGATTAATAAGAAAGGGAGGATCCCGATGATATTATAGAATATAAAAGCTGCTTTTTTAAAAAATACCTGCGAAATAAATCCAAGGGCATGTACCAGTATATTAAAAACACCCAGACCAATAAGGAATTTGTCCCATCGTGGATAAGTTGATCTCGTATTTAAAAAGTATCTGAAAAACTGGATAAAGAAAAATGGAATAAAGGCCCATGCATATCCAAGAATGGGTACATATTGCACCATGGACGGATGCTCCCATGTGAAATACTCGTTTGATAGATTCCATAACCGATTTATGGCCAGGAATAAGGCAAACAACGCAAAATTCAAATAGACCTTTTCCCGCACTATTCTGTAAAAGAATATATTTAAGAAAATAGCAAGTAGCAGTAAACCTAAAATAAAAGATTCCTGCAAATGTGTCTTGGCAAAATAACTAGTCCGTCCATCAACATAATCAACATATTTTTCCTGTATCAGTTTTTCAGTGTTAACTATCCTTACCGAAATCCTAAAATTAGATAAATCACCCTTGTTTTCCCGACGGTCATATACTAAAATTTCCTCACCAGGCCTTAATACAAGCGGTATTGCACCAGGTCCAATACCGAATCCGGTGCCATCACCGCCTGATCTTAATCCGTCTTTTTCATTCCATGGCCTTAGAAAACCACTTTTGAAATGAGCCGTTAAAGAATCATTTTCGAGGATAAAGACGTCAAAATAATGAACAAAAGAAGTTAGGGAAATTTTTGCATCATGTTCCATAGTATTCTTCAACCTGTACCGCTGCCAAAAGATATGTATACCGGTGGTATCAATATCTTCTGGCTTCAAACCTTTGATATGAAATTTCCCTGATAAAGGAAGCCTGCTTACATCTGAAAGTGTCCATTTACCTTCCTTGTCTTCTAATGTTTGCCAAAAGGAACTGTCAAGCCGCTGGATTTTTGCAGTGTCTGATATTATTGCATACACTGGCGGTAAAGTAGCCTGGGCCAAAACCTGGCTCAGAATAAAAGAACTAAGAACCCATATCAGGATGTATTTCCTCATTACATGAATTTAAGAATTGTCATTTAAAGATAGTTGAATAATAAACTCACTTCCTTCCCCCTCCTTAGTTTCAACCTTCAACTCCCCACCATGCGCTTTCACAATATCATAACTCAAACTCAATCCTAATCCGGTTCCTTGCCCTGTTGGTTTTGTAGTAAAGAATGGTTGAAATATTTTGTCGAGATTTTTCGAAGGGATACCATTCCCGTTGTCTTCAACTTTAATTTCAACACTATTTTCTAACTTTTTTGTACTGACAGATACCATTGGTTGATAATTAGCAATCCCTGATTTCTTTTTTTCATCTACCACATAAAAAGCATTGGTAATTAAATTCAAAATCAATCTACCTATATCCTGCGGAATGATATTGATGTTACCAATTGTTTCGTCAAAATCAGTTTTCATGGTGGCATTGAAGGTTTTGTCTTTTGCCCTTAATCCATGATAAGCCAATCGTAAATATTCATCTGCTAATGCATTAATGTCCGTTGGTTCTTTTACATTGCTGCTGCTTCGGCTGTGCTGCAGCATTCCTTTTACTATAGCATCCGCTCGTTTACCATGGTGAAGAATTTTTTCTAAATTTTGCTGAACATCTTTTGCAATCTCTTTAACTTCTTTCGTATTTCCTTTGTCAACTTCTTCAACCATTTCATTTATCAACTCATTACTTACTTCGGAAAAATTATTTACAAAATTTAACGGGTTTTGAATTTCATGAGCAATGCCGGCGGTGAGTTCACCAAGGCTTGCCATTTTTTCGGATTGAATGAGTTGGGATTGGGTTGCCTTTAAGTTTTCAATAGTATCTTTTAGTTCTTTAGTTCGTTGAGCAACTTGAATTTCCAATTGTTCGTTTTGTTGAGAAATAAGAAAATTTTTTTCTGCTTCTTTTTCTTTTTCCATCCTCTCTCTATCAATAACTTCCTGCAATAATTTTTCCTGAATACTTTTATAACGTTTAAACAATAACCAAGAGAAGAATAGAATAACCCATAAAACACCTATGAGTGTTAGCAGTGAGTTCCAATCGTTTACCCATTGAACAAATGCAGGCTGTTTAACTTTAAAGTATTTGTCAGCTAATTGAAATAAGTATTGTACACTATAAATTGGACCAAACAAAAACATTAAAGGAAGAGTGGCTAAAATTCGAATATTGACTTTTACTTTTTTATTAAAAATAGTTAATAAAATAGTTATAAATAAGATATTCATGAAAACATAAAGTAGAACTGCCAAACTATCGCCTAACCTATCGAACCAAAATGTACTAATTGTTATTAAATTAATACTAAAATAAACAGGCCAAACCAATAATAAAAGATAATTATAAAAAGTCAAAAACTGGTTCCACTTAGGCAAATATTCTTTGGTTTTAAAAAAATATTGTATAAACCGCATGAGGAAGAAAAACCAAACAGATAGTGTGAAAAAATTCAAAAACAAAAT
>JANPHE010000340.1:0-8250 GCA_031424295.1 Segetibacter sp.
CATTGCTCTAAGTGGCAGGGTTGTAGCAGGGCAAGCTAGGCTTTCCTGGATTGTAAAACAACAGACAAATACCAAGCAGTATGAAGTTGAGCGATCTGAAGATGGCGTCCATTTTTCTAGATTTGGAATTGTTTTATCAACAGCATCCGAGCAATATTCATTTGTAGATAATAAGCCGAGTGCAAACAATTATTATAGGTTGAAAATGGTAGATGAAGACGGAACATTTAGTTATAGTGAAGTTCTTTATTTAAGACAAACAATTAGCAGTATAACAATGACATTTGATGTTAGGTCCACCTCAGTTAGAATTAATGTAATAGTTGAGAATGAAGCAAATTTGAATGTAGATGTATTTAACGTTGAAGGGAAGAAAATGATGCACAAAGAAAAAAGGATGTCTTCTAGTGCTAATATGACAACGATATCATTGGGTCAATTGCCTAAAGGTATTTATGTTGTCCACGCTAATAACGGTCAGGAAACAAAAATATTAAAGGTGTTTCGTTAGACTAGATTACAATAAAGAAGGTAGTTCCTTTATCCACTTCACTCATTACTTCGATGGTTCCGCCCAATGCTGCTATTTGAATTTTTATAAGATAAAGTCCCATGCCTTGTCCTTCACCTTCACTATGAAACCGTTGATATAAACCGAATATCTTTCCTTTGTTTCGCTCCATATCTATACCCGAACCATTGTCTGAAAAGATAATTTGCGTTCGACCATTCATAAAAGGTTTGCTGGAAATACTAATGACCAATGGACGATTTTGAGCACGGTATTTTATTGCATTGGATAACAGATTTAGAAAGACACTTTCTATATAAGTACCTTTAGTTTTAATGGTTTCTATTTCGAACTCAGTAAAGAATTTTGGATTAATTAAGTTTATTTCATTGTTTAATATTTGTTTGGACCTTTCAAAAATTTGGTTTAAATCCACTTCTTGTAGTTCAGCTACACTATTTTTAATGATGAGTGTATAAGACAGGTGTTCAATAATTTGCTTCAATTGCCTTGTTGTCTCTCCAAACATTTTTACAAGACTTAGGTTGTGTTCGTCTAAAGTTTCATAATTAACAATATTTAAGATGCCAATAAGATTGGAAAGTGGCGCATTTAAGTTGTGTGAAACAATGTATGAAAATTGTTTGAGTTCATTGTTTTTTTCAGACAATTCGGTTATATCCTGAATAGCACCAACCATCCTAAAAGGAATGTTGTTTTCGCGAAGTACGATGCCTTTGTTTATAACAGTCGCAAATGATCCGTCACTTCTAATATATCTGTACGTTTCATTCCAACCCCCAAGCTCAGATTTATTAATAAAGTCTTCCAGACTATTGGTTACCCGATCTTTGTCATCTGGGTGAACGAACTTTAACCAAAATACCGGAGATCCTTTCCATTCATCAGGTTTATAACCGAAAAGTGTTTCAAAACCATTTCCATAGACCATTTTGTTTAGCTGAAGATCCCAATCCCAAATGGCTTCTGATGTTGCTTTTGCAGCCAGTTCAAACCGCTCATTGCTTTTAAGCAATTCTGCTTCTACTAACAATTTTTCCTCCATTATTCTTCGCCTGTTAATACCATGAATTATAGCTATGGATAGTCTAATTAACCTGTCTTTGAAAATATAATCGCTTGCCCCATTTTTTGTTAAGGCGAGCGCTAATTCCTGTGAAATATTTTCTGATAATAGTATGAATGGTGATAATATTTTTTTGTTATTCCTAATTCTTAATGCTTCTTCTGCATTGAGGTTAGGTAATAAATGGTCAGATAGAATGATGTCGAAATCAGTATTGTCTAAAGCTATTGAATATTCTATTATATTATTTGCTATTGTTGATACAATTGGAATGCTTTGATCAAGTAAAAATTGCTTTACTTTTTCAATGGCTTCCTGATCATTATCCAAGAAAAGAATAGTAAGCGGTTTTGTCATTTATAAATACTTAGCCACTATTGATGGCTGATTTTGGTTTGCATAAAAGTAAATATCTTAATTGATTGGTAACGTATATAATTATTGCTAATTAATTATTGAAGTAAGATTATTTGAACTGAGGTATTGGTTTATAATTGTTTACTTCGATTTTTTTGGATTCTATATAGAATAGATGATTTCAAATATCTTATTGAGGTTACTTTTTTTATAATTTTTATGGTCTTAATGAAAGTTTAAATATTGATAGCAATTAGGAAAAATTTGAAAATTGATGAAGTTCTAACCTTAGAAAGAGGAGGATTCGAATGGTAAATTATTTATTATAGTTTAGTTATGTGAAAACCATAATTGTTGCAATTTCTAAGGCCGTATCAATCCTGAAACCTTATTATTGTTTTTATCTTTGATACATTTACTATGCAACAATTATCACTTATGGTTGCCTAAATATTCATCATCTTTGCCCCGCTATGGAAATACTAGGCTACGTTGCTGCTTTGTTTGTGGGGGTTTCATTAGGACTTATTGGGGGAGGAGGGTCTATCCTAACAGTGCCTGTGTTAGTGTATCTTTTTCATATTTCACCTTTAATGGCAACATCCTATTCTTTGTTTATTGTAGGAACAACAAGCCTAGTTGGTGCTGTTAAAAATTATTATAAAGGTCAAATCAGTATTCGAACTTCGGTTGTTTTTGGTTCTTCTTCTATTGTTACCGTTTACTTGATTCGGAGACTTGTTATTCCGTTGATACCAAAGGTCATTTTTAATATTGGTTCTTTCGAAGTAACTCAAAATCTGTTGACGATGCTGGTTTTCGCTACTCTAATGATATTCGCATCTTTTTCTATGGTCCGATCAAATAGTAAAGAAGCAGAGTCCTCACCTGGAATATTTGCCATCGAAAAAATCATACTTTATGGGATAATGATAGGCTTGGTTACAGGCTTCTTGGGCGCAGGCGGTGGATTCCTAATTATCCCCACTTTGGTACTGATCATGAAACTGCCTATGAAGCAGGCAATAGGTACTTCATTGCTTATAATTGCATTCAATTCGCTCATTGGGTTTACCGGAGATTTTGGGCATTTTGAACTAAACTGGCTCTTCCTTCTAGCGATAACCGCATTAGCAATTGTAGGGCTATTTATCGGCAGTGCATTAGGTGCCAAAATAAAAGGTCAACGCTTGAAGAAAGGGTTTGGTTGGTTTGTTCTTGTTATGGGGTTGTACATTATTTTTCATGAGTTATTTTATAATTACATATCTGTAAGTCGGTTTCATTTTAAATAAAGCCTGAAATTTTTCATAACGCTATTCTTACTGTTTATTTTGATCCTGTTTTATCACTCTTATTGCAACTTGCTTAGACGTTGGGGTATTGCTTTTAAGTGCAACACTGGTAATCGGAACCAACACATTTGTTTCAGGAAAATAAGTAGCAGTGCAACCTTCGGGTATTGGGTAGGCTATAGCAATAAATGTATTTGCTTGTCTACATGTTCCTTCATGGGTATTGGATAAATTAACTACATCACCATCTTTTATTTCACGAACATTCATGTCATTTTGATTCATGAGTATCACTCGGCGTTCGTTGTAGATTCCTCTATATCTATCATTAAGGCCGTAAATAGTGGTATTAAACTGGTCATGGCTTCGAATTGTCATCATTATAAGTTCATCCACCTTTTGAGCATATGGCGAGAACGTAGCTATATTGAAATGGGCCTTGGAAGATATGGTATTGAAGTTGCCTTCCCGGTTGCAATTTGGAAGATAAAATCCACCAGGTAGTCTAACTCTTTCATTGTATCTCTCAAATCCAGGAATGGTTGCTTCAATCGCATTTCTGATAGCATCATAATTAACTTCGAAGGCGTTCCAATTTACCTTGGTTCTAATGCCCAAGGTAGCCTTTGCTAACTTGCAAACTATAGCCGGTTCGCTGAGCAATTGTTGCGATATTGGTTGCAGCATTCCTTTGGAAGCCTGTACCACACCCATAGAGTTTTCGCAACTGACAAATTGTGGAACACCGTTTATTTCATCTTTGTCACTTCTGCCCAGGCATGGTAAAATAATCGCTTCTTTGCCATGAACCAAATGACTTCTATTGAGTTTTGTAGAAACATGCACTGTCAAACTACACTTTCTCAATGCTTCGGCTGTGTAGGCTGTATCCGGTGTAGCTGAAAGAAAATTGCCTCCCATACCTATAAAAACAGTTGCTTTTCCATTATGCATAGCTTTTATGCTGTCAACTACATCATAACCATGATGAATTGGAGGGGTAAAGTTGAATTCATCTGCTATAGCCTGAAGAAATATTTCAGAAGGTTTTTCATATATGCCCATCGTACGATCACCTTGTACATTGCTGTGACCCCGAACTGGGCAGGTGCCAGCTCCGGGCTTACCAATACTTCCTTTTAATAAGAGCAGGTTAACAATCTCTTTAATGGAATCAACTGCATTTACGTGCTGTGTTAGTCCCATTGCCCAGCAGGCAATGATCTTTTTTTTGTCTTTAATAATTTTAGCTGCTTCCTGAATTTGTTCAATAGTTATTCCACAGGCTTTACTGAGTTCTTCAATATCCAGATTTTGGAGATGTTGCTTAAAAGCCTCATATCCCTCGGTCGTTTCTTTAATAAATTGAAGGTCAAAAATACTACCGGGATGTTTGTCTTCTTCTTCTACCAATAGTTTTTCAATAGCCTGAATCAGTGGCATATCGCCATTAATTTTTACTTGCAGAAATAAGTCTGTTAATACGGTTGAAAATCCCAGCATTCCCAAAACCTGCTGGGGATTTGAAAAGCCCATAAGCCCAGTTTCCGGCAAAGGGTTTACTGAAATGATAATGGCACCGTTAGCTTTAGCTTTTTGCAATGCATTCAACATTCTTGGATGATTAGTGCCAGGATTTTGACCCATAATAATGATGACTTCGGCAATATGCAAGTCTTCTAGTTTTACTGATCCTTTACCAATACCCAATGATTCAGTAAGTGCTACACCGCTACTTTCGTGGCACATATTGCTACAGTCAGGAAGGTTGTTCGTTCCGTATTCTCTTACAAACAGCTGGTACAAAAATGCGGCTTCATTGCTTGTGCGACCAGAAGTATAGAATATTGCTTCATTAGGAGATGATAGTTTATTTAGTGCAAGTGCAATTTTTAAAAATGCATCATCCCAAGAAATGGGTTGATAATGAGTGCAACCAATAGGCAGGTACATTGGTTGTGCTATTCTTCCTTTTTTTCCTATTTCAAAATCGGAAAGTTTTGCAAGTTCATACACCGCATTTTTCTCAAAAAAAGAAGCAGTAAGTTTTTTCTTTGTTGCTTCATCGGCTACCGCTCTTGCACCATTTTCGCAATATTCGCCTATGGCCGATCGCTCATCATCAGGGTCGGGCCATGCGCAACTTGGACAACCAAAGCCATCTTTTTGGTTAAGCCTCATCAATGCTTTTATGCCTCTTGAAACTCCTGCTTCTTTATATACCATTTCCGCAGAAGAAACAACCGCTTTTAACCCCGCTGCTGACTTGTTGATTTTTCCTCGTTTTAACCCGGAAAGTCTTTCAGGATTTTCAGCATTGGGCAGTTGTTTTTTTTCCTTGCTCATAATTAATCTGCATTTAATAAAGGGTATATCAATTTACAATTTGATTCTTTGTTCGCCAGCGTAAATATTAAATTTATCACTTTTAAGGAAGCCAATTAAGGTAATTTCAGAGTCGATTGCCAACTGAACAGCAAGGCTAGAAGGAGCACCAACAGCTACAACGATTTTTATGCCCGCCATTACTGCTTTTTGGATGAGTTCAAAACTAGCTCTACCGCTCAGTAATAAAATTACATTGCTAAGTGGCAACATATCCTTTTGTAAAGCCGCACCAATTACCTTGTCAAGTGCATTGTGCCTGCCTACATCTTCGCGAAGCAATATAAAAGATCCTTCAAAACTGAATAGAGCAGAAGCGTGTAAACCACCGGTTTTGCTAAATATTGCCTGCTGCTTTTTTAATTCGTCAATCAAAGCAAAAAATATGGGAGCATTAATTACAATGTCATCAGTTGTAGATGGAAATTTTGATACTGTTTTGACTGATTCGATACTTGTTTTGCCACATACACCGCAACTTGATGTAGTATAAAAATTACGTTCAGCACTTAAAAGATCGGGGATGAAGTTTTCAATTAATTCAATTTCCACTTTATTAATTGAAAAATGTGCATTTGAAATATTCCTTATCTGCTCCTTTTGTTGAATGATCCCTTCGGTAAATAAAAAACCGATTGCAAGTTCTTCATCATGGCCCGGTGTACGCATGGTGACAGAAATAGTTTTTGATATTTTTTGGAGGCCTTCTGAATAACTAATTTTTAATTCAAGCGGTTCTTCAACAGCCAAATCATCCATCATGTTTAAAATTACTTCTCTATTTACCTTTTTTACAGCTATTGTGCAAAGCGAAGTTTCCATTGGGTAAATGTAATTATTGCTGAAGGTTTTTTAAAGCAGATGTCAATATTTAATAATTAAAGTCAAAATTCAAAAAAATGTCAGTAGTAAAATTAGCTTATTAAGGCCAGTTGTCATTTAGATAAAGTTGTGATTTAGAGCAAAAAAAATGTAAAGCCTAGAAAAAGCACAATACATTGATGTTGATAACAAGGAAGATTTTGAAGGGTAAGTTTAAAAAATGTTTGTAAAAAAGTGGCGAAATTATAATCCGTCCCTTACTTTTGCAACGCAAACAACATAATATGTCAAACGATAGACAATTAGAAGTACAGGCACATAAAGAAAAAGACTTTGGCTACAACAGGGTAAATACATCAAGATTTTTATTTTATGTGAATGTTTTCTGCATTTTAGCCTTTATTTTAGGAGGATGTTACAAGCTATATACAAAAAAGTATGCTGGTAAACCAGACGTAGAAGTGCCTGATAATACCCTGTACACCCCTAAGTACAAATAATAAATTTGGTAGTAATTATTCGATTACTATTTTTGCACTCCCAAAACAACAAATAAGAAGCTTTGGGATAGTTCTTAAAAATATTGCGGAAGTAGCTCATTTGGTAGAGCACGACCTTGCCAAGGTCGGGGTGGCCGGTTCGAGCCCGGTCTTCCGCTCAGTAGAAGTCCCGCCCTTGAGGCGGGATTTTTTTGGTACACCCGGGTGGTGGAACTGGTAGACACGCAGGACTTAAAATCCTGTTCGCCGCAACGCGAGTGTGGGTTCAACTCCCATCCCGGGTACCAATAAGAAAGCAACGTAAGTTGCTTTTTTTGTTTGTGGCAATTTTGAATTAGCCGATTAATTATTTTCTTGCTTGATTCCTAATATAGATATGTGTGTATTTGAATGTACCAATTGGGGAGAAAATGTTAGGAATAGTGATTAGGTCAAATATTAGAATTTATTAGGACCAGAGTTTAATAGCTGATCGGCAGGTCATCTTAAAAATATTTTGTTCAATAATGCTACTTCCATTTGTTGAATATGGATTTTTTTGAAGCTTGCAGTTTACATTTAATTTAGTATTGATTACATTTTCAAAATACAATTGAACCGAAATGAAAAATATACCATCACTATTTCTTTTGAACCTGGTAATAAGCTCCTTTTGTTTTGCTCAAATTCCTGCTAAACGGGTGTTGAATCCATCGGACGTATATCGTTTTCAGCAATTGAGCGATGCCCAAATTTCGCCAGATGGCCTTTGGGTTGCTTTTACAATTTCTACAGTGGATTCGGTTAAAAACAAACGCAATTCAGATATATGGATGGTATCGTGGGATGGGAAGGAAAATGTTCAACTAACAAATTCGCCGGATGGCGAATCCCAACCCCGATGGAGTCCTGATGGCAAATATTTGTCTTTTGTATCCTCTAGAAATGGGCTTGCAAGCAGTCAAATATGGCTGATGGATAGGCGAGGGGGCGAGGCAAAACAATTGACTGATCTTAAGCAAGGAGATTTGTTAGATTTTGCCTGGTGTCCGGACGGAAAAAAGATTGCGATGTCTATTAAAACTCAGCCTGATACTACTAAAACGTCTAAACCCATTCTTGTAGACAGGTATCATTTCAAACAAGATATAGAGGGCTATCTTAATAGAAATGCAACCCATTTGTATCTATATGACATGGCTACTAAAAAAGTAGATACCCTTACAAACGGGGTATATGATGAAACCAATCCCAAGTGGTCTCCGGATGGCACCCAGATTGCTTTTGTAAGCAATCGCACTGCTGACCCTGACC
>JANPHE010000341.1:0-5235 GCA_031424295.1 Segetibacter sp.
AAGCTGACAACAATCCAGGTACTTTTCCTATTCAGTCCGAACGTTTGTACAATGCAATAAAGGGCCATGGTGGTACGGTTCGATATGTGCAGTTACCCTATGAAGCACATAGTTATGCAGCAAAGGAAAACCTGCTGCACATGTTGTGGGAAATGAATGAATGGTTGAATAAGTATGTGAAGAATGCAAATTAAATAGAGTGCATTAACTTCATAACTCAGCGTTTAAACTATATTTCAATTATAATTTCCCAAGTCGCCATAGTTGTAAGAAGTATCGCTTTCCTGGTATATAATAGGCTCATTTTATAATCTTCCACAAACCCAAAACCTAAAACCCAATTCGTTTCTTACTTTTGCCACAAACTGACTAATAATGGTAGATGTAATTCTTGGTTTGCAATGGGGCGATGAAGGCAAGGGTAAGATTGTTGACTTTTTTGCTCCTGGATACGATGTAGTTGCCCGCTTCCAGGGTGGACCCAATGCAGGGCATACATTGTATGTAAATGATAAAAAGGTGGTGTTACACCAAATTCCTTCAGGTATTTTTCATCAAAATACGGTGAATCTTGTAGGCGGAGGCGTAGTATTGGACCCTGTAACCCTTAAGCGGGAGTGCGATACGGTAGCTTCCTTTGGGATAGACGTAAGGAAAAATCTGTACATCTCTCAGCGGACCAATATTATTGTTCCTACGCACAGGGCACTTGATAAAGCCTCAGAAACATCTAAAGGAAATGAGAAAATCGGCAGTACGCTAAAAGGAATTGGGCCTGCTTACATGGATAAAACCGGACGTAATGCCATTAGAGTAGGCGACATTCTTGACAAAAGTTTTACGACCAACTATATTAAGCTGCGTATGAAACACCAACGTATGTTGGATAGTTTCCACTTTAATGAAGACATCAGTGAGTGGGAAGACGATTTTTTTGAAGGTATTGAATTCCTTCGTTCACTCAACATTGTAAATGGAGAATACTTTATCAACAACAAAATGTCTGAAGGTAAAAAGATATTGGCCGAAGGCGCACAAGGCAGCATGTTGGATATTGATTATGGCACTTTCCCGTTTGTCACCTCTTCTAATACGATCTCTGCAGGAGTTTGTACAGGACTAGGTGTGGCACCACAAAAAATAAAGGAAGTGATCGGGGTTACCAAGGCTTATTGTACACGGGTTGGTAGCGGACCTTTCCCCACCGAACTGTTTGATGAAACTGGTGAAGAGATTAGAAAAATAGGTTCAGAATTTGGCGCTACTACCGGCCGTCCACGCCGTTGTGGTTGGATTGATTTGGTAGCCTTGCAATATGCATGCATGATCAATGGAGTGACTAAAGTTGTAATGACCAAGGCGGATGTGCTGGATAGCTTTAAAGAGCTGCACATGTGCACAGCTTACAACATTAATGGTGAAGAGAAAAAGGAAGTTCCATTTCAAATGTCAAAAGTAAAAATAGACCCGGTTTATAAAGCATTTGCAGGTTGGAATATTGACACAACCGCAATGAAAGTAGCTGGCGAATTGCCATCAACCATTAATGAATATGTTGCTTATATCAATGGTTTTATTGGAGCACCTGTAAAGTATATTTCAAATGGTCCGGGTAGAGATCAGATTGTGTCATTATAGTTCGGGAACGCGGATCATTATGATCTTATAAGATGTATTAGGGTTTCAACCTTCTTCCAAAAAGAAATTAAGTTAATGAATAAGTTGGCTTAATTAGCATTAGGGATCCAGCGATTTTAAACATCCAGTTTGGACTTTGAATAAATAACAAAACGCCCCGCTTAACAGGGGCGTTTTGTTATTTATATAGTTTCGATTTCTTGTTTATGAACTAATATGTTGTCCAGTTTTTCCACAAGGTATCCGCCGGAGCACATGCACCCCTTTAGGCTACGGTCTCAAAGCCGGTAAGTTTTGTTTCAGTAAAAACAGCGCCGGTAGTGGCAGGTGAACCTGCATTTGGGTTGAAGTCAGGAGCAGCATAATTAAGTGCTGTAGCTAATCCAGGTTCTGCATTGGTTGTTATGATGCTTTCAAAATAACAATAAAAAAAGCTGCCCAAATCGGGCAGCTTTCTTTAATTAATTTTGGTTGTTATTCTATTTGATCACTACTTTTTGAGTGTAGTTTTCAACTCCATTGTTAAACTTAACATAGTACAAGCCAGCAGGAAGATTTAAATTAGAAACCTTTCTATTGATTGTTCCAGTATTTGTTTTTAATGTTTCTTGTCTTACTACTTGTCCAAAAGTATTTACAATTTGCAATGTAGCTGGAACTTCGGATTGAATGCCATTTACATTTAAAGTAAATTCACTTGAGGCTGGATTTGGAGAAATCGTAAGCGATTTTTTTCCTGGTACTACACTAGTAATTGAGTTACTGCTTTTTCCTGAAAAACAATTTGTTCCAGGCATTAGTGTTAAAGAGAATGGATTGCTGCTAATATTTACACATCCTTTAGCTCTCACGGTAATAGTTCCACTTATGGCAGCTCCAAAAGTAACTTCTATACTATTTGTGTTTTGTCCGGTAAATGTTGCTCCTGATGGAACAGTCCAAGTATAATTTGTACCCGAAACATTTTTTGTATCTACAACAGTGTAGGTAACTACAGCGTTAGGACAAACGTCAACAGCTCCATTTATACCTGTAGGAATTGCTACTCTCACAATGTTCAATGAAGATGCTGCACTTAGTCCGCATGCATCTGATCTCACTGTTACTTTACCGCTAACTACATTGGAATAAGTTACAGAAATACTTGGTGTAGTGCTATCACCATTAAATGTTGCACCTACTGGTAGAGTCCATTTGTATTTTGAAACACCTATAACAGGATTTATAGAATAAGTAACAGGCGTTCCTGTGAAACCACAGGTTACTGTTGTTGTACCTGTAATGGTTCCTGGTTTTGGTGGAGCAGAGGTTAATGTTATTTTACTATTGGCACTATACACACCACAGTAGCTTAAACCTCTAACTGTAATATTTCCACCTACGAAAGTATTGCCTATTGTTACTATTAGAGAATCAGTTCCCTGACCACTAACTATGGTTATTCCCGCAGGAACTGTCCATTCGTAGTTCAAAACGCCAGCTACATTCGTAGCTAAATAATATTTAGCAGTGTCTCCCGATGTTTTATAAGGGCAGATAGCGGTAGCTCCCCAAATTTTTGTAGCAATAATCAGCGATGTTGGACATGCTATTAAACTGGTTAATGCACCCGTTGTATCTACATAATAAAATGCACTGTCATTAAAATTTGCTTTTACTCTTGCCAAAGATCCTGTTGCAGGGCGGTAATCAGGGGCTGTATAATTGTATGGAGTGGTTAAAATACCAGCACTACTACCTAAAGAGTCGTTGTTGTTAGCACCAAACCAAGCCGCCATATTCCAAACTAAATTTGTTTCTAGTACTCTGCCACCTTTGGTTCCGGCAATAATATTGTTTTTAAATACTAAATTTCCAGGATTGGATGTGCCCGCATTTACTGTATTGGATTGAGCAGCTGTAATACTATTGATACCATCTATAAATAGTCCTGTCAAATGATCCATCAGTAAACTGTTAACTATTCTTAGATGAGAATTTCTGCGAATACGTACCGCTCTTCTGTAGCCACTAGCAACTATAGAACTTGTATCTCCACGTAGAGGTCCAATTTCTGTAATGTTGCAAAACAAGGCTGTTGTATATGGTTTCAACAATGGATTTCCTGTAGAAGAAGGATCGTTATCAGACTCAAATCCCTCAGATGTAGATACGACTGGATTATCAGAAATATTTGGATCACGTACACCCAAAGCAAATTGAACAGAACCTGAATATCCAAAATCTGTATCCCAGTTGTCATCAAGGCAACGATAAGCTACCAGGTATTTGCAATTTACAGTACCACCAAACCACTCGTATGCATCATCATTGGCGTAAGAAACCTGTACATATTGTATTGTAGTTCCACGACCTACAGCACCCATTGTAAGACCATTTATTTCTTGGTTGTTTGCGTAAATATATCCACCATACTCAATTCTTACATATTTAAGGGTACCAGAAATGTCATCATCATCAGGATTTGTACCGCCACCGTATTGAGTATTTGGGTTTGGTGCAATGCCTTCTATATAATTCTGTCCACCAGCCCCGTTGAAGTGTGCTTTTCCCAACAAAATAATACCACCCCAGTCGCCTTTACTTCTAGATCCCGCATCAGAAGAAGAAGTAAATACAATTGGCTTTGTTGCAGTTCCAATCGCATAAATTTTAGCGCCTCTTGCTATTATCAAAGAAGAGTTGGCTACGTTTGGATCACCTTTTACAATGCAGCCAGCATTTACTGTAAGGACTGCATTATTTGTTACATAAACAAGTCCTTGAAGCAAGTACTTCTTTGTTCCGCTTAATGTGCGATTGGTAGTAATTGGCGTTTTAATGATTGAGTCAACGCCGCTACCATAATTTGCATATTGCGGATCCCAATTAGTCCAGCCAGCAGTCCACATAGAAGTGGGGGCGGGTGCAAAAGCTCCTCTGTAAGTTACGGGAGTAATCGTTGCCACCTGTGCTTGCAATGAAATTGCACAGATCACCATCATGATAAACGATAAATTTTTTTTCATTTTTAACTGTTTTAAGTTTGGTACAAAGGACAGATTCTAAAGTGAGAATGAGAGAAACTTTAGGTTACCATTACTTTACCAAATTGTTAAGGAATGATAATTTAAATCAACTGGATTCGGTTGTTACTACGGTAGTATAATATTTAAACAAAAAAGCCACAACATTTTGTTGTGGCTTTTTTGAAACTAGAAACGCTTACTTACAATTTATAGGTAAAGCTTAGAGAAATAACTCTTCCAAAAGTATTGGACTGAATGAGTACATCTGTTCCTTCATCAAATTTCTTATTTACATTTCTATCTTCAAAATAATTTAGCTTCTGTGCCAGTAAATCTCTCACATTTAATCTAATATCCATCTTCTTTTTTAGGAGTGTTTTGGAAACCTGAAAGTCAACTACATTTCTTCCGCTTTCCCATATATCCAAATAAAAATTGTTGCCTCCGATATAGACTCTTGGACCTGAGTTATTTAGAAATACGGACCCTCCCCATCCTTTTCTTTCATCATTGTAAATGAAACCGGTGTTAACCAAAAAAGGAGATTGACCTTGCATGGTTCTTTCAACATTTATATCTGCTGAAAAAG
>JANPHE010000342.1:0-2688 GCA_031424295.1 Segetibacter sp.
ACATTGCGGATATGAATTTTTTTTACATGAATATTAGGCAAAATGCAAGGTTGCGATCAAATGCTTGGAAGAACAATGTCACAGCATACAAATTACGATAATCTTTTCTTTCATTTTTTTTAGAAGACTAATTTTTGAATATTTACAGTCCCCTTTTTAGCAAGTATGTTATTGCTTTTTTAAGTTTTGTTCGAGTGGGTTTTCGTACAATTAAACGCACGATTATTCCGCGAATTATAAAGCCGTTTCAGTTTATGTGCTGAAACGGCTTCTTAGTTATAATTTTCTCATTAAATTATTCTTGATAAACCTTGTAAACGATTGTTTCTGAAGAACGAATTACTCTAAGTAGGTAAAATCCTTTGTTTAAGCTTGGTAAATTATTAAGTGAAATAACTCCTTGCCCTGCATTTATATCCATTTCCTTTTTATAGACAATTCTACCTGCATAATCTACCAATTGAAAGTGGATATTCTCTAAAGTTCTTAGTCCGGTATTCAAGTTTACAGAATTGCTGAATGTATTATTAACCAACCTTATAAACCCTGAGGCATCACTTGCTTTAACAAATACTATATTAGAATAGTAATTGTTTCCATCCTTTTCAATTTGCTTAAGTCTATAGTAAAAACCTTTTTTACCTGCTTGTAAAATATTTTCATCAATATATTTATACGAAGTTTTGGTCAAAGCGTTTCCTGAATTAACGGAACCAATTGTTGTGAATACAATGCCATCAACAGACCTTTCAATTTCATATTTAAGCATATTGACTTCTTCAGCTGTTTGCCATAATACGGATACATTACTTCCAATTGCAGCAGCATTAAAACTTAATAACTTTAGGGGAAGTGCGGAACAGCCTCCTGATGCATTTACGTTTAAAGTATAAGTACCCCTTGCGTTATTAAATCCATCGACAACAACATAATATACTCCCGGTGCAGCATTCAAGTATGTTGCTGTGTTGTCGCCGGCAGCGACCGAAGCACTTGCATCACATGCATTTAAAATAAAGACATCAAGATCGCCTCCTGCTGCCGAAATGTTGGATATTGAAGCAGAGATAGAGCCCGTCGTATTTGTATTAATGACATGAACTCTTTCAGGACCTGTTTCAGTCCAGGTACTTCCTGCGTAAACTGAGACATTAGAGTTGCCTCCAACAGTTGTACCAGCATAGGGTGTTCCACATGTTATTTGAACAGCATTTGTACAATTTAAAGGAGTTATTTGCGCACATGTAACAGTCAAAGTGTAGTTGGCACTTTGTCCATTATAACCATCTACCACTATGTAATAAGTGCCAGCAGGAACTGTTGAAAGTGTAGCTACATTATCATCAAAGGCGACACACGCAGAAGCACTACAGCCATTTAAAATAAAGACGTCAACATCACCGCCTGAAACATTGGAAAGTGTTGCTACAATAGGACTTGTGCCATTTGTAGAAAATTTGTAAACTTTTTCAGGACCAGATTCATCCCTGCTTGTACAATTGTAGAGAGAAACACTAGATGTACCCCCAATTGTTGATCCGTTTATGGGTGTTCCACATATTAAGTCAATAGCCGCAGTACAGTTTAATCCGGAACTAGATGTAACTTGATTATTTGGATTTGAAGTTGCTGTTGCAATATTGTACCTGATCCCTACACCAGAACAGTTGTATTCAAATACCTGAAAATAGTAAGTTGCTCCTGGGTTTAAATTGGTTATGGATTTTGATCCACTCCCTGTGCCGCTGTAAACTACATATTCTCCCGCCCCAATAGTTGTTCCACTGCCAAACTTTGTATTTCCAAAATAAATAGTACCATCTAAAGGAACACCGGTTATTGGACTACCTTCTTTTGCCACTACTATTCTACCAACGCCGTTACCATTTGTCCAATTTATTGACATGAACGCTGAACCAATATTTGAAAAGGAAATATTGCTGGCTTGAGTAGCAGGAGCTACACAAGCAGCTGAATTGCAACCCAAATCGCAAGAAGATCCTGCAATAAAATTTCTTATGGCAGTACCCGGTTGAGGGCCAAATCCATTGTTGAAGTTCATTCCTGCAGAACCTAAATGGCAATAGCTCATAATTGTACCTCCATTTGTTGGAAGGGGAGCTCCAGTACAAGTGCCTTCATAAGGATAGCCATAAGTTGGTCCGCAGGCGTCAATAGCTGTATTGTTTCCATTCCATGCACATGCATGTGTGTGTTTTGATCCGAGATTGTGACCCATTTCATGGGCTACGACATTTACAGGCCAGGAATAAACTGAAATGCTAGAATTATAGTTAGCGCTTCCTACATCACAATAATTATATTTGAAAGATCCGCACAAACCTGATAACCAGGCTAAACCGCCATAGTTTCCGGAATTGCCAGAAACAAGCGTAGCCAAATCACCTTGAAAATTTGGATTAAATTGTTTGAAAGTATTTAAATATCCTGAGCTGCTTGTTCCGGTATAAGGGTCTTGTGAAGTCCAGATATTAATATTAGAAATAGAAACGTTCAAACTTTCATTGGTATAAAGTACTTTAACCACATTGAAAAGTCCAGTCATGTAGTTGAGTACAGTTGTTGCATTTGAGCCTTTTTTTAAATACAAGTCGTAATCGCAATCGTAAAAAATACAAACACTATTTCCGGCATTTGGTCTTTGGCTTGTAGGGGAGGTTTTTTGCG
>JANPHE010000343.1:0-11094 GCA_031424295.1 Segetibacter sp.
CATTACGCACTATACACAAATACTACAGGAAATGGTAATGTTGCAAATGGAGCTTATTCGATGTACTACAACACAACTGGGTTTTCTAATGTAGCAAATGGGTCTTACGCACTTTATAACAATAGTACCGGAAACTATAATACAGCAAGCGGAACAAATGCAATGAATAGCAATACATTGGGAAATTTTAATACTGCAACAGGGTATTATTCGCTATACAATAATACAACAGGCAGCAACAATGTGGCAAATGGAGGCTATTCACTTTACGCTAATTCAACGGGAATAAATAATGTTGCTAATGGGTACAACGCACTCTCTAACAACACATCCGGTAGCTATAATGTAGCCAATGGGGGCTACTCGCTTTATAACAACACAATAGGTAATAACAATGCAGCTTACGGTAGCAGTTCTTTATTTAACAATACAACCGGAAACAATAATACAGCAACTGGCTACTACTCTCTCCTTAGTAATACAACTGGCGACAACAATGTGGCTAATGGAGGCTCTGCACTACTGAATAATACCACAGGCAGTTTCAATACAGCTTCCGGTTTCAATTCCCTTTACCTTAATACTACCGGCAACGCTAACCTTGCTAATGGAACCAACTCGCTTTATTCAAATACATCCGGCAGCTATAATGTCGCCAATGGCAGCTACTCGCTTTATTATAATACTATAGGTAGCAGCAATACAGCGCAAGGTGGCTATTCCTTGTTCAGCAATACGACGGGCAATAATAATACTACCACCGGTTACTCATCTCTCTATTTTAATACTACCGGAAGTAATAATGTAGCTACTGGCATTTCTGCGCTGAATACAAATGCTTCAGGATCTGACAATGTAGCATCAGGAGCCAATTCGTTATATAGAAACACTTCGGGAAACAATAATGTAGCCAGCGGCAGTTCATCATTATACTTCAACAGCAAGGGAAGTTATAATGTTGCCATCGGCACCAATGCACTTTACAACAACGACACAAGTTTCAATAGTGCCTTTGGGAGTGAGTCTATGACCAAAAATAAAAAAGGTTATCAAAATGTAGCAGTTGGCGACTCTTCACTTTACTCAGATACTACAGGGTCACGCAATGTAGCTATTGGAAGCAAGGCTTTGTTTCTCAATGCAGTTGGTAACAACAATACAGCGCTTGGCAGATTAGCCGGAGGATCAAAATCAAAATACACTAATTGCCTTTTCCTGGGTTATGGTGCTGATGTTACTGTAAATAATCTTACAAATGCAACCGCTGTTGGATTTAATGCACGGGTGGACAGCAGCAATAAAGTACGGATAGGTAGTACCGCTGTAACCTCAATAGGCGGGCAGGTAGGCTGGACAACAATGAGCGATAAAAGATTGAAGACAAATATTGCAGACAGCAAACTTGGATTGTCGTTTATACAACACCTTCGCCCGGTCACATACAACTATACTGATGAAAACCAAAAAGGAATCACCTATACGGGTTTGATAGCGCAGGAAGTAGATGCCGCAGCAAAAGAGCAGGGCGTTGATAAATATAGCGGTGTAGACAAAAACGGACAATACTGGGGCATACGTTATGGTGATCTTACAGTGCCTTTGGTAAAGGCCGTGCAGGAGTTGTCCATTAAGAATGAAGAATTAGGAATTAAGAATGAAGAATTGAAAGTTAAGAGTGAAGAGTTTAGAATGAAGAGTGAAAAACAAGCAGATACCAACACTGCCCTTCAAAAACAAATAGACGAACTCAAAGCCCTCATGCAACAACTACTCAACAACAAAACAATTGCCTCATGCCCACCATTGGCAGGTAAGTAGTTGATCCTAATAAATGTAAATACAAAATCGGCAGCAATCCAATACTGCCGATTTTTTTATGCCCTCTTTTTCTCGTTCTTGCATTATTGCAAAAACTAATTTACATTTATCAAAGAATTAAAACTATAAACCAAAAAAACAAAATAGCATGAAGTATTTTCTATTTCTATTTGCCCTTACTGTTAGCATTTATACAAATGCCCAAACCAACACCTTTCCTACTACAGGTAATGCAGGCATTGGTACCACTGCGCCTATTGCCTCTGCATTGTTGGAAATTAAAAGCACCACCAAGGGTTTATTAATTCCTAAAATGACCCAAGTGCAGCGAAATGCTATTGCCAACCCGGTCAAGGGTTTGTTGATTTTTCAAAGCAATGGTACAGAAGGTTTTTATTATTATACAGGTGCTTCATGGTTAAATATTGTAGATGGTAGTGCCAATAGCAACTTGAATAATTTATCTGCTACTACTACCATCAACACAAGTTTATTACCGGATACTACCGGCAATATTGATTTGGGTTCAGCTATCAAAGCATGGCGAAAGGGTTTTTTTACAAGTAGTGTGGGCATTGGAAAGACTGCACCCGCTGCCTTGTTGGATGTAAATGGCGATGCTTTGATAAATGGTATAACTGTGGGTAAGGGAGGTAGTAACATTATTTCAAATACCGCAACCGGTTCTGGTGCATTAAATTCCAACACTACCGGAATTGAAAATACTGCTTATGGTATGTACGCATTATATTCCAACACCACTGGCGAAAACAATACCGCCAATGGTTATAGTTCATTGTATAATAACACCATCGGCTATTACAATACCGCGAATGGTTCGAGTGCATTGTATTCCAACACCACCGGTGCTTACAATACCGCCAATGGTAAGGACGCATTATATTCCAACACCACTGGCGAAAACAATACCGCCAATGGTACAAAGACACTATATGCAAATACTACAGGCTATAATAATACCGGTAATGGCACCTTAGCCTTGCGGTCAAACACTACAGGCTATAATAATACCGCCAATGGTGTGTATGCATTATATTACAATAAAACTGGCAATTCTAATACAGCCAATGGTTTTGGTGCATTAAAATCCAACACCACCGGCTACTCTAATGTAGCCATCGGCATAAGTGCACTTTACAAAAACACCACTGGCAATAACCTCGTTGCCATTGGTGACAGTGCTTTGTACAACCAAAATGGGGGCTATGGAATTAATACGGCCGTTGGTTCCAAAGCACTTTTTGCCAACACCATCGGCTTTGAAAATACCGCCTATGGAGCATATGCATTAACTTCAAACACAATTGGTATAGGTAATGCAGCCAAAGGTGTGTATTCATTATTTTTCAATACCACAGGCTGTTTTAATACAGCAAATGGTGCGTATGCATTATATTACAACACAACTGGTATTGGTAATACAGCCAATGGATTTAGAGCATTATTTTCCAACACCACAGGCTACTCCAATGTAGCCATCGGCATAGATGCACTTTACAAAAACACCATCGGCAAAAACCTGGTAGCGGTGGGAGACTCTGCTTTATACAACATGAAAGGAGGGTTTGGAGCTAACACGGCATTAGGCTCAAAGGTGCTTTTTGCTACCACCACCGGCGGCTTCAACACCGCTGCGGGCAGTCTGGCGCTTACCGCTAATACCACCGGCAGTTTAAACACAGCCTTTGGAAAAGACGCATTGTTGACTAACACCACCGGCAGTAACAATACTGCAATAGGCTACATTGCAAACGTTAATAGTGGCGCATTGAACAATGCTACGGCTATCGGCGCAAGTTCAGTGGTATCTGCTAGCAACAGCATACAACTGGGCAGCACCTCCGTTACCAGCATAAAAGGTGGTAACAACGTAACCATCGTTTCCGATGCACGGTTCAAAAGAGATGTACAGGAAAACGTACCCGGTCTTGCATTCATTCAACAACTGCGCCCTGTTACCTACACCTTCGACATTCACAAGCTGAACCAATACATAGCCCCCGAAGGCGCAGCCAAACCCGGTGCAATAGAAGAAGCAGCCATTAAAGCTAAAGAGCAAATACACTACACCGGCTTCCTGGCACAAGAGGTGGAAGCTACTGCCAAAAAGATTGGCTATGACTTCAGCGGGCTCTACAAACCCCAAAACAACAAAGACCCGTATGGACTTAGTTATGCCGAGTTTGTAGTGCCATTGGTAAAAGCTGTGCAGGAGTTGTCAATTAAGAATAAAGAATTAGGAATTAAGAATGATGAATTGAAGAAAGCGAGTGAACAATTGAAAGTTAAAAGTGAAGAGTTAAGAATGAAGAGTGAAAAACAAGCGGAAACTAATACTACACTCCAAAAACAAATAGACGACCTAAAAGCTATGATGCAACAACTACTCAACAGCAAATCAACCGCACCTTGCCCACCATTAGCAGGTAAATAGTTAATCCATACAAACGCAATTAGAAAATCGGCAGCAATACAATACATCCGATTTTTTTTATGCCCCCCTTTTGCTGTTCTTGCATAGTTGAAAAAACTAATTTACATTTATCAAAGAATTAATAATTATCAAACCAAAAACAAATGATATGAGAAAGCTACTTTTTTTATTAGCGCTGATTTTTATGGGTACTGTTTATGCTGACGCACAAACCAACATCTTTCCGGCAACAGGCAGTGCAGGTATAGGTACTGTAGCACCCAATGCCAAAGCAGCTTTGGAGGTGGTAAGTACTACACAAGGTGTATTACTGCCCCGTATGACTACTGCCCAAAGGAATGCTATTGCAACCCCTCCTTTGGGTCTGTTGATTTATCAAACCGACGGCACCAAAGGTCTATATCAGTATAACGGTTCAGGCTGGGCAGCCGTAACATCGGCAAGCGCCAACAAAACGCTGGCAAACCTTACCGCACCAACTGCAGTAAACCAAAGCCTTTTGCCCGGTACTACCAATACCATTGACCTGGGTTCGGCCACAAAAACCTGGAAAAATGGTTTTTTTAGTGGCAATATAGGAATTGGTACCACTGCCCCCCAAGCTATGTTAGATGTGAATGGTGATGCAAAGATCAATGGTGTATTTGTAGGCAGAGGCAATGGCGGTGTAACCACAAATACTATAGTGGGTAATGGGGCACTTAACGCAAATACCACCGGAGAAGCAACCACCGCCAATGGATACCAGGCTCTTTATTCCAACACCACCGGATTTTCCAACACCGCCAATGGATACCAGGCACTTTATTCCAACACCACCGGAGAGCAAAACACCGCCAATGGCGTTGCATCCCTTTTTCTCAATAATACCGGAGTTCAAAACACCGCCAATGGAACCGCGGCATTATATTCCAACACCACAGGGTATAAAAACACCGCCAATGGATTTTATGCCCTTTTTTCCAACACCACAGGAATTGGCAACACTGCAATAGGCTATTCAGCTGATGTGGCATCGGGAGCCTTAACCAATGCAACAGCCATTGGTGCCAATGCATTGGTGAGTGCAAGTAACAGTTTGGTATTAGGAAATGGTGCTAATGTGGGTATTGGCACATCAGCACCAGCTGTAAAATTGGATGTGGTGGGCAACATCAAAATAACCGATGGCACGCAGGGTGCAGGCAAAGTATTAACCAGCGATGCTACAGGATTAGCCACCTGGGCTTCGTTGCCAGCCTCTGCCGCTAGTTGGAATCTCACCGGCAACGGGGGTACTGCCGTAACCAATTTTTTAGGAACAACTGATAATAGAAGTTTTAGAATAAGAACCAATAATACGCAGCGAGTAATAATAGACTCCACAGGCAATGTGGGCATTGGCACATCTGCACCTTCTGCCTTGCTGGATATAAATGGCGATGCTTTAATAAATGGTATAACTGTGGGTAAGGGGGGCAGCAACATCATTTCGAATACTGCAACCGGTTCTCGTGCATTATATTCCAACTCCACCGGTACTTCCAACACAGCCAATGGAAATAGGGCACTTTATTCCAACTCTACTGGTTATAACAACACCGCCAATGGATACCAGACACTTTATAAAAACACCACAGGCTATTACAACACCGCCAATGGAAACGCGGCACTATATTTCAACACCACAGGTAATTTGAACACTGCCAATGGAAACGCGGCACTATACTTTAACACTACAGGTAGTAGCAATACCGCCAATGGAAACAATGCACTTTATTCTAATACCACCGGTTCTACCAACACTGCAAATGGAGACCAGGCACTTTATTACAACACCACTGGTTTTGACAATACAGCCAATGGATACCAGACACTTTTTTTCAACACCACCGGCTATCGTAACTCAGTCAATGGAGCTCAGACGCTTTATTCCAACACCACCGGTTATTCCAACACCGCCAATGGATACCAGGCACTTTTTTCCAACACTACTGGTTCCTCCAACACCGCCAATGGAGATTATGCCCTTGGTGACAACACTACAGGTTATAACAATACCGCCAATGGATTGTGGGCACTTTCAAACAATTCCACCGGTTATAACAATACCGCTTTGGGATTTATGGCTGATGTGACATCCGGAGCCTTAACAAATGCTACAGCAATCGGGGCCAATGCACTTGTTTCCGCAAGTAACAGTTTGGTATTAGGAAGTAATGCCAACGTGGGCATAGGAACAAGTACACCCGGCTCACAATTTCATATTAACAATGATTTATCTGCATTAAACGATCCATCAGCAAGTATATTATTAACAAGGTTATGGAATAGCCCTACAGATGCAAGAGGCAGTTCAATTTTCCATTATTATAGCACATCAACATCCAAGGATAATCTCGCTTTTGCAGTATCAGGCGATGGAAGTGGAAACTATTTATCTCCCCTGGCGCTAAATCAAATTAGAATGCTAATAGGCGCAGATGGCAAAGTAGGCATAGGAACTACAGCACCTACTGCCAAACTTTCTATAAATGGCAATGCTAACAACACAACAGGTGCATGGGGTGTTTTTTCAGACAGTAGGATAAAAAAAGTAAATGCTGAATTTACTGATGGATTAAATGTGATTAAGCAAATCCGCACCATCAAGTTCAATTACAATAAAAATGCACCTTTCAATGCAGAAGGCGAGCAAATTGGCGTAGTTGCACAAGAATTGGAGAAAATAGCCCCTTACATGGTAAGCAAAGTTTCAATGGGCGATATCAAAGATTTGAGAGAAGTAAACAACCAAGCTTATCCTTTCTTACTTATCAACGCTGTAAAAGAACTTGCTGCAGCAAACGATGTAAAAGACGCAGTTATTGCAGAACTTAAAAGTCAAAATGCAGAAATGAAGAACGATATAGCTGCAATCAAAGCTATGTTGACTAAACAAGCAGGTAAACCAATTGCTAATATCAATCAACAAGAAGTAAGTTTTGCAAATGCTTCATTAGACCAAAACACACCCAACCCACCCGCAGGTAATTTCACCCGCATCAACTACAATATACCCAACGGAGCAGCAAAAGCCGAGTTGGTAATAGTAGACAATGCAGGTAGAAAAATAAAACAAATCAGCCTGTCAACTTTTGGTAAAGGAACATTGAATGTAGACACTAAAGGCCTTGCATCAGGTACTTATACTTACACGATGTATGTAGATGGAAAGATGATAGATAGTAAGAAGATGGTGGTGGGGAAGTGAGGTGTGAGTTAAGAGTTAAGAATTTAGAGTTTAGAATTAAGAATTATCAATTGTCAATTATCAATTGTAAAAAATGATAAATAAAGCTGTAGCAATTTTTTCTGCGGCTTTTTATTTTGATAATGCCTTTTGCTATCTATATAAAAGAAATTATTGTTGCTTATACTAAAATGAATATAAATTTATGGTTACTAAAATTTTTTAAACAATCAAAAAACTAAATGATTATGAAAAGAGTTTCACTTTTACTGTTCGCTGCTGTCATGGGTGTATTACAATTACATGCCCAAAACACCTTTCCTACTACGGGTAGTGCAGGCATCGGTACTGTAGCACCCAATGCCAAAGCAGCTTTGGAGGTGATGAGTACTACACAAGGTGTATTACTGCCCCGTATGACTACTGCCCAAAGGAATGCTATTGTCACCCCTCCTTTGGGATTGCTTATTTATCAGATTGACGGAACAAAAGGACTTTACCAGTACAATGGTAGTGCCTGGGCAGCAGTGAGCAGTACTTCTTTTGCGAACAAGACATTGGCCAACCTGACGGCCCCTACAGCAGTAAGCCAATCTTTACTGCCGGGTATTACCAATACTATTGACCTCGGTTCGGCTACCAAGGCATGGAGAAATGGATTTTTTAACGGAAACCTTACTATTGCCAATGGCACACAGGGTGCAGGCAAAGTATTGACTAGTGATTCAGCGGGATTAGCAACCTGGCAGGCAGTGCCTGTGGTGGCAGAAACCGACCCGCAGGTAGCAGTCACCGACACCTCCTCCGTGCCACGCTGGAACGGTGCTGCATTGGTAACTGGAACCATCACCGACAATGGGACAAATGTGGGCATTGGCACCACCAACCCCGCTGCCACATTGGATGTAAACGGCACCATAAAAATAAGCGGTGGCAGCCCCGGGGCAGGTAAAATACTTGTTAGTGATGCCACAGGCATAGGAAGTTGGAATACGCTTTCTGCATTAGAGACCGACCCGCAGGTATCAGTTGCTGATACTTCTGCTGTACCCCGCTGGAACGGAGCCGCACTGGTTACCGGAACCATCACCGACAAAGGAACCAAAGTAGGCATTGGCACCACCAACCCCACTGCCCTGCTGGATGTAAACGGCGATGCACAAATAAACGGATTAAGAATAGGAAGGGGAAACAACGGGGCAAGCACTAACATGGTGATTGGAAGCGATTTTGCATTGGCTTCCAATACTACCGGCACCGACAATATTGCCATAGGCAGAAAAGCCTTGCAAGCCAATACAAAAGGTAGCAGCAATGTGGCTATTGGTAATTTTACACTCTCTAAAAATACTACAATACCCAACCTGGTGGCTATAGGAGATAGTGCATTGATGAATAACAGGACAACGGCAGCTCAACCAGAATTTGGAATATTCAATACCGCGGTCGGGGCAAAAACATTGTGTTATAATACGGATGGTGGTTTGAATGTTGCCGTAGGTAGCTATGCTCTTTATAAAAATACTACAGGAGGCTACAATACGGCCACGGGTGCAGGTGCATTATACCTCAATACAACTGGTATTAACAACACTGCTAATGGTGCTGAAGCATTGACCTTAAACAACATCGGAGGTAATAACACCGCAAGTGGTTATCATGCGCAACGCGAAAATAGAACAGGAAGCAACAACACGGCAACCGGTGCAGAAGCATTAAAATATAACACTACCGGCGACTCGAATACAGCTAACGGAAGTGGCGCATTGTTTAGCAATAAAGGAAGCAACAATACTGCAAATGGGTCGGGTGCTTTGTATTCAAACACCACCGGATACTCCAATGTGGCTGTCGGCGTTGTGGCACTTTACAAAAATGTAAACGGTCACAACATTGTAGCCATTGGCGACTCATCACTTTATAATCAGACCAGTGTAGGCAACTATAACACCGGGGTAGGATCAAAGTCGCTATATAAGAGTACCAATAGTGGCGGAAACACAGCCATAGGTTTTTACACCTTGTATAACATAACCACAGGCAATTACAATACAGCACTGGGATATGGTGCCAATTCCGCTATTACTACCGAAAGTAACAGCACCGGTATTGGCTACGATGCCGAACCTGGTGCCACCAATTCCATTGCGGTTGGCAACCCCTCCATCACCAGCATAAAAGGGCAGGTGGGTTTTACCACCTTTAGCGATCAGCGTTTTAAGAAAAACATCAAAGAAGGAGAGGTAAAAGGATTGGAGTTCATTAACCTGTTACGTCCCGTTACTTACAATACTGACATTTCTGCATACGCCAAATGGAAAGAAGCCAACTACGGTGAGAAAGACACCACCAACTGGGAAGGCAAATACGATGTAGAAAAAATCCGCTTCTCCGGCTTTTTAGCACAGGAAGTAGAAGCCACTGCCAACAAAATAGGCTACGACTTCAGCGGCGTGGACAAACCTAAGAACAGCAAAGACATTTACGGTCTGCGCTATTCAGAGTTTGTAGTGCCGCTGGTGAAGGCGGTGCAGGAACTGTCAAAGAAGAATGATGAATTGGGAATGGTGAATGGACAATTGAAAATGGATAATGAGCAATTGAAAGCTAATGATGCCAATCTTCAAAAACAAATAGACGAACTAAAAGCCATGATACTTGGTAGTGCCAAACCCATTGCAACCATCAACCAACAAGATGTAAGTTTCGAAACAGCTTCATTAGACCAAAACATACCCAACCCACCGGCAGGCAACTTTACCAAAATAAACTACAACATTCCCAATGGTGCTACAAAAGCTGAGTTGGTAATAGTAGATAATGCAGGTAGAAAGCTAAAACAAATCAGCCTTTCCACTTTTGGCAAAGGGGTGTTGAATGTAGATACCAAAGGCCTTGCTTCAGGTACTTATACTTACACTATGTATGTTGATGGTAAGATGATAGATAGTAAGAAGATGGTGGTGGGGAAGTGAAATTTAAATAACGATGGAAACGTAGAGCCGCAGCGGTAAAACGCTGCGGCTTTATTGTTTGAATAATCTAGCTGTAGATTATTCCCCTTCTTCTTTTATATCTGCTATTGGTTCTGATTGTGCTATTTTGTGCGCCAGTTTTGCTTTGATGATCTTTTCCATTTTGTGGTGTAGCGGAACTAGTATAGATGCTAGTACAACCAATACCAACAGCATTAATACAGGACTATGAAAAGTAATTTTTTCTATGAACGGATGAATGGCAAGATTGATAAATTCAAATAAAAGCAGCAGGAAAGAAATGTCAGAAAAGATTAACCGTTCCTGCTAATTGTTTTTTCAATTTCTTGTAAGGAATAGAAAGGGCAGCCGTCTAGTAACTGTAAATATAACAATTAATGAAAAAAGCATTCCTTTTAGGATTTCTGTTTGCGAGTATCGTTTCTGCATCCTTTGCGCAATCGGAAAAACGACGCCAGCAGTACAATGTTGACAAATCTTCTTTGGCCATCTCAGGCTACGATCCTACCTCCTATTTCAGTCAAAAAAAGCCAATAGAAGGCAAGAAAAATATAGCAGTGTCTTATGAAGGCATTACCTATTATTTCGCTAGTGAGCAAAACAAAAAACAGTTT
>JANPHE010000344.1:0-9113 GCA_031424295.1 Segetibacter sp.
TAAAGAAATCGTATTACACGGTTACTAAAAATTTGAACGCAAAAGTGAAAGGTAAAATCTTGATGAACGAAACCATCAAGAAAAATCATTTCAACAATAAAATGCTTTACAGCTATTGCCAATATTCCGAGTTTGGTATCAACAACATTGAAAATAAAGTATTAAAAAAAGCATTAGCGTTTTCTATTGCAGCAATGCAGAATATAAAAGGTGTTGACATTTCATCATTAAATGGATTGGTTAATTATATACAGCCTGCATTTATCAATGTAGATAGTGAAGTTAACATTGAAGAACTGAAATGCATCAAACCCAAAAAACTATACAAGGAATATGAGCAGGCATTAAAATTTGCCAAGCATATTTTAAAACGATACGGGTATAATATTTCAACTGCCAATTCAACTACAATCCATACACCACCTTTTTGGATTGATATGAGTAAACTATTTGAGTTGTATGTATTTTCAAAATTGAAAGAACGTTTTACGCATCATAAAGAAGTAACTTATCATCAAAAATTCAATTATCTGGAGCCTGATTTTATTGTAAACACCAATGATGGTTCAATAAAAATGGTGGTGGATGCTAAATACAAACCGCAATACCAAGACGGAAATGTAAGTACCGAAGATATTAGGCAAATCAGCGGCTACGCAAGACTGAAGAAGATTTACAAGTTTTTAAACTTCGATGAAGATAGGATTATTGACTGTCTGGTTGTTTACTCCAATCAAAGTGCAAACAGAAAAGATTTAAAAGGCGATAATTTCAAGATTGAAGAAGAAAAAGAATACAACAGGTTTTACAAAATTGGTATTGAATTGCCTGTAAAAATATAGACAATATGAGCAAAGTAGGACAAATAGAGCGTGCTACCCAAAACCGCATTGTACAATTATTTCAGGAACAATTACGGTATGAGTATTTGGGCAATTGGGAAGAACGTGAAGGCAATAGCAATATTGAAGAAGCGGAGTTGCGAAAATTTCTGCAAACCAAATACAGCGATGAACTCATTACCAAAGCGATCTTTGCCTTAAAAAAAGAAGCCAAAATCAATTCCAACGATGACCTTTATAATGCCAACAAAGAAGTGTATTCAATGCTCCGCTATGGCACATCAAAAAAGGTTGATGCCATAAAAAGACCTGAACACGTAGATTTTATTGATTGGGAAAAGCCAATCAACAACAGCTTTGCTATTGCCGAAGAAGTAACCATAAAAGGAGCCAAAGAACGCAGACCCGATATTGTATTGTACATCAACGGCATTGCCATTGGTGTTTTGGAGTTAAAGAAAGCCAGTGTTTCGGCAAGTGAAGGTATTCGCCAAAATATCAGCAACCAATTGCACCTATTCAACAAACCATTTTTTACCACCATGCAATTAGTGATGGCGGGCAACGACAGCAATGGCTTGTATTACGGCACTACCAAAACTGAAGAAAAGTATTTTCTAAAATGGAAAGAAGATAGTGATGTGTACAATCCTGATGAAATTCTTTTAGATAAGCACATCATACAGTTTTGCAACAAAGAACGCCTGCTGGAAATCATTCACAACTTTGTGATTTTTGATTTTGGCACTAAAAAATTGTGTCGTCCTAATCAGTATTTCGGCATCAAAGAAGCTCAGAAATACCTTGCTAAAAAGGAAGGTGGTATTATTTGGCACACACAAGGCAGTGGAAAAAGCTTAACAATGGTGTGGTTGGCTAAATGGATTTTAGAAAACAATCCCAAAGCCCGATTGCTTGTTGTAACCGACCGAACAGAATTAGACGAACAGATTGAAGGCGTGTTTTTAGGTGTTGGCGAAACAATCAAAAGAACAAAAAGCGGAGCCGATTTAGTTTCGATATTGAATAACACTTCGCCAAGATTAGTTTGCAGTTTGGTTCACAAGTTTGGAGGTAAATTAGAAAATGCTGACGATGAATTTGTAACCGCATTAAAACAATCCAAAGACTTTCAGCCCAAAGGTGAGTTTGTTGTATTCATCGATGAATGTCACCGAACACAAAGTGGTGATTTGCACAAAGCAATGAAAAGCATATTGCCCGAAAGTTCCATTTTCATTGGTTTTACAGGCACACCTTTATTGAAGAAAGACAAAAAGAAAAGTCTGGAAGTTTTCGGTAGGTACATACACACCTACAAATTTGACGAAGCGGTAAAAGACGGAGTTGTATTGGATTTACTCTATGAAGCCCGTGATGTTGACCAACACGTATTAGACCAAAAAGGAATTGACGATTGGTTTGAAATTGTAACCCAGGGAATGAACGACTTGCCAAAAGCAGAACTCAAACAGAAATGGGGAACAATGCAAAAAGTATTGAGTACAAAAAGTCGTTTGGAGAAAATTGTATTCGACATCAAAAAAGATTTCATTACTAAACCACGACTGAAAGACGGCAGAGGAAATGCCATATTGATTGCAAGAAGCATTTATGAAGCGTGCAGGTACTATGAAATATTTCAAAATTTCGGATTAAAAAAGTGCGGCATCATCACCAGTTTTGAACCCAACGAAAACACCATTAAAATAGAAGAAACAGGTAACGGAGAAACAGAGAAAAAGGAGCAATTCGAGATTTACCAAAAGATGCTAAAAGACTACGGTTTTAAAGATGCCGAAAGTTTTGAAAAGTTTGCCAAAAAGAAGTTCAAAGAAGAACCTTCCAATATGCAACTACTTATTGTGGTTGATAAATTACTCACGGGATTTGATGCCATACACTGTACCTATTTGTACATAGACAAGCAGATGCAAGACCACGGTTTGTTTCAAGCCATTTGCCGTACTAATAGATTAGGAAAAGAAGAAGAAAACGACCCTTACTATAAAGAATTTGGGTATATTATTGATTATAAAAACCTGTTAGACAATCTCAATAAATCCATTACCGATTATACTTCGGATGCTTTTGATGCCTTTGATGCCGAAGATGTGAAAGGTTTATTGACTGACAGATTGGTAAAAGCAAAAGAACGCTTGGAAGATGCCATTGAAGCATTGTATCAATTGTGTTTAGACGTTCCAGCACCAAAACAAATCGAACAGTTTTATCATTATTTCTCTGGCGACCCAACAAATAAGGACGACCTGAAAGACAACGAAGAAAAGCGATTGACTTTATACAAATTGGTGGTTGCGTTAATCAGAGCTTACAACAACATAGCTGCTGAAATAATTGATGCAGGTTATACACAAGCCGAAGCCGACAAAATAAAAGAGAAAGTAAATTACTATGCTGAATTACGAAACAGCATCAAGCATTACAGTTCGGACTATATCGACTTAAAAAAATATGAACCCGATATGCGTCAGATGTTGGATATGTATCTTACAGCCGACCCAAGCCGTGTGCTTTCCAATTTGGGTGAAGCAACATTGCTTCAACTCATAGTTGAATATGGAATTGAAGTAGCCACTGATAAATTGCCCGGTAGCATAAAAGGAAACAAAGCGGCTATGAGTGAAACCATTGAAAATAATATGCGGAAAACGATTATTCAGGAAATGCCTGTTAATCCTGCCTATTATGAAAAAATGAGTGTATTGCTTTTGGAGTTAATCCGATTGAGAAAAGAAGGTGCAATAACTTACGAAGAACTGCTCAAAAAATATGAGGAATTAGCCAAAGACATTCAACTTAATACAAAGAAGTCATATCCAAAAGATATTGACACCAAACCCAAACAAGCCTTGTATGACAACTTAGAGGAGAACGAAGAATTGTCGATTGTTATGGATGAAAAAGTTCAATATGGCAAAGATGATGACTGGAGGAGTACCTATATTAAAAGAAGAAATGTTGAGATTATCATTAGACAAGTTTTAGCTAAATATGGTATTACAGACGAAAACATTGTGAGTAAAATATTTGATTTAGTTTCTAATCAGAAGGAATATTAAGATGCATCAAATCGAAATCAGCGACTTAATAATAGATGTAGTGAGAAAGAGCATAAAAAATATGCACCTATCTGTTTACCCACCAAAAGGGAGGGTTCGTATTGCTGCACCTTTAAACATAGACGATGAAGCTGTAAGACTATTTGCCATTTCAAAATTAAGTTGGATAAAAAAGAACCAACGTAAATTTGAGAAACAAGAAAGACAATCACCGAGAGCATATGCCGAAAGAGAAAGTCATTATTTTGAAGGACGAAGGTATTTGTTGAGAGTAACAGAACACGAAGCACCGCCCAAAGTGATTATTAAAACAAAAACTCATATTGACCTTTTTGTTAGACCGAATACAAGTGTTGAACAAAGACAAAATATTTTGAGTGAATGGTATCGGATACAATTAAAAAATCAAATCCCTGCACTCATTGACAAATGGGAAAAGATTATTGGTGTTAGTGTTTCAGACTGGGGCGTTAAACAAATGAAAACCAAATGGGGAACTTGTAACATAGAACAAAAACGGATTTGGGTAAACCTTGAATTGGCCAAGAAGCCAATCCATTGTTTGGAATACATAGTAATTCATGAAATGATACATTTATTAGAACGACACCACAATGACCATTTCTTGGGTTATCTTGACAAGTTTATACCAAAATGGAAGTTTTATAAAGAAGAATTAAATCGGTTGCCGGTAAGTCATGGAGAATGGACTTACTAACTTTTCGCCCCTGTCAATATTGTAGCAACGCAGGGCGTTATCACCTGCAAACCTTGATGAACAAAGTGCTGTTGGTGAAAACACACAACAGCGTTAAAAAAGGTAGGATTGAATAGGTCCGGGTTTTCACGTACTACTGACAAACCTGGGTTCTATGAAAAATAGTAGTGATCTTTTGGAACACCATGACTAGCGGCGGTATTTGAAAGCTTTGAAAATAAATTCTAAAAACATGAAAATCTTCGGGAAAGGAATGTCAGAAGCACACAAGCAACTACAGGAATGGCGTGCTAAAAATCAAAGCGGTTTTATAATTAAACTAAATAGCTTAAAGAGCGGGGTACTACACAATACCATTTGTAAACATTTGGGGAATACAGATTGGGAAGAAAATCAAATGAACTGGGGTAGTATGGGAAATACTTTTAAATACTGTTTTGATAGTCAGAAAGAAATCCAAAAATGGATGATAGATCATTCTGTATTTGAATTGAAAAACTGCAAAAGTTGTAAACCCTTGTTATGAAATAATTATCTTTATTACAATAGTTGTATTTAGGTAAATAATTGTGTGAGCTTTTTGTGGATAAATGAACGTAACCATGAGGTAGGAGCCTCGTTATATAATAATCAATAAACCCTATAATTTTATCATAATGTCCAAGTATCAATTTCCCTTCGGCAGTCCTCTTTTGCCGGTCAGTCAAAAAGATGCTTCACCAAAAAAAGCTTTTGTACTTGGTGTATATGCCAGTGCAGTGCATGCAAGATGGGTGGATGCAACCGGAAAACAACTTGTTGCAGCGTTAGCTGTGGCAAGCGAACCTGATATATTCTGGACAGGAGAAAATGCTGATCAAATAATAAATGCAATTCAAGTACCTACAGAAGCAGGAAAATTAGTTGTTCCGGGTAATCAAAATATGAATGGTCCATCTGGCAAAACGCTGGACGAAAAGTTTTTAAAACCTCTTGGCCTGGACAGATCAAATACATGGCTTTCTGATTTATTACCAGAGTCCAGAGTAAACGAAAAACAAAGAAGAGCAATAGATAAATATTATACGCCGCTTGTTGAAAAATATAATCTACCTCCCGCTACTATAAAAGATTTTGACAAATCAGAATTAAACTCTGCTAGCCGTAGGCAGGAAATCCTCGAAGAATTAGAAGCTTCACAGGCGGACACCTTAATACTACTTGGTGATTTGCCGATTTATTGGTTTCTGCATTATCATATACCATCTTACAAAAAACTATCTCAATTCGGAACCACCGAAAAGTCTTATGGACAGGAACATTTAATAACAATCAATAAAAAGCCCTATAAAGTCATTCCATTATGCCACCCAAGACAAGCAGGTAAATTAGGAACATCAAGTTCTGTGTGGGGTATGTTGCATGAAAATTGGGTTAATAAAAAGTTGAAACTTGGTGAAATAGATAATGCTGCATTTAACAAGTCTAATAATCTCCATGACAGTACAGAACAAAAGATTTTAACTACGTCTCAGAAAACAAAAAATCGTAATCCTACAGGTTTATCAATTATTGAAAACCATCAAGAATTAGGAATTAAATCAGTTGGCAGAAGATATGGCGGCCTTAATAGCAAAAATTTCAAGGAAGATGTTTCTAGTGGTAGATGGAAGAGTATTGAATATGAAATAAGCACTGTTGAACCCTTAAATAGGAATTGGATGTCTATAGAGGAGTTTTTAAATGCAATCAAATAATGCAACACTCTCACTTTGCAACTTGTACATGTATTTTCAAAAAGCAGCCCTTCGTTCCTGAGATCGACCATTCATAAAAAGATTAGTGACCATAAGGGTTCTTCAGTATCTTTAGCTTGACTGTAAATAAATCAATATGCAGGAAAGTAAAGAAAATGAACCTTCGCTTCGACAACTTGAGATTAGCAATCTAAAATTTGAGCTTAATCCTCACACCTTCAAAAATGTATTGCAGCAAATACAATCATTGTCGTTAAGTACAAACAGGGCAATTGAAAACCTTATGCAGATTATCAATTACATGCTGTATGATACCGATAAGGAACAGGTGCCCTTGCAGCAGGAAATTGATTTTGTAAATTCTTATAAAAAGATGCAACAGGCAATTGTACCCGGGTTTGTTGATATCATCCTGGACAATAGTGTGGATGAAAATTTTATATCTGCCAAGGCTATTGCGCCTTTATTAACAGTTGCTTTTATGGAAAACGCATTCAAACATGCAGATACAAATGCAAAAGATTGCGTGATTAAAATTTGCCTGAAAAATACGGATAATGAAACATTGCTGTACCAGATGGAAAATACATTAAGCAGTTCAGGATCTGTAAAGCCCAAATCAGGTATAGGATATAAAAACTTAAGACGAAGGCTTGACTTAATGTACTCCAACCGCTACGAACTTGAGTCTGGCCCCAAGGGAGATATGTATGTGTCCACACTCAGAATAAAATTGAATGAGTATGAAAATTAAGTGTGTCATTCTTGATGATGAAGCTGAAAATCTCAAGTCATTACAACAGGTGATTGATAACATTGATGATGTAGAAGTAGTCCGGTCTTTTACGGATGCAACCACATTCACTGAAGGGATCAAACAAATTTCCTTTGATATGTGTATTATGGATAATCATCTTCCTGATGGCAAAGGGGTAGATCTGGCAAAATCTTTAAAAGGCAAGAAGATTATTTTTGTGTCTGCTCATGACTTTTCTGCCTATGATGCTTTTGACAGTAATGCCATTGACGTAATTAGAAAACCCGTAACTACAGAAAGGTTAGAGAAGGCAATAAAAAAATGCAGGGACAAAATTATCAATGACAAAGGATATGTCTTTTTAAAAACTACAGAAGGAAAAACAAAGTTTAGTCTGGATGATATTATCTGTATTGAAACTGATGAGATAAATTCTGAGTACAAATGGATTATGTGCAGTAATGGCGACAAAACCAAAACGAATAAAATAACATTTCCTGATCTTCTCCAAAAGCTGCCTGCAGAACGTTTTTTTGAGCTGAATAAGCAATGCATAGTAAACATAATTTTCATCAAATCTTTTGGTAAAGACGATACTGTCATATTTAATCACATGGTAAAGGTGAAAGGCAGGGAGGTGCCGTTTAGTCGCCAAGGCAATGAGAAACTGATGACATTGATAAAAGAAGCTTTGGGTGTTTAGACCACTCACTTAGCGTTTTCACCAACTACTTTAGCCTTTTGGACTACCGCACGTCCGAAAGGCTTTTTTGTGCATGCATCTTTACTCCATCAAACAAAATAAATGGAGAATATGAAAAACAAATCACCACCTGTTTCTAGTTTAGGTATCAATTTTTTTAAAAAATAAATAAAAATTTAAAATGTCAAACAGTAAAAAATACATTGTGGTGTTTGCTGACAAGATGGTGCAAAGCCTAGAAGAAAAAGTTAACGAGAACATCGCCAAAGGATATAAACCATTAGGCGGTGTTGCTGTAGCCAAAAAACCAAATCACGAACCTCGCAATTTGTCGTTAGAGGACGATTTTGTATATGTACAAGCTATGCTTCTACAATAACTTTAACAACCCAGAATTAGTAATCAAATAAATAATTTTAATCAAAAAAATATGTCAAACAAAAGCACACCGCAAAATAACAGTTCCAACATGCTTAATGCAAACAAGGGAACTTCTGGAACGAACAAGCAATATGCTCAGAATCAGAGCAACAA
This sequence comes from Segetibacter sp., assembly GCA_031424295.1. Taxonomy (GTDB): domain Bacteria; phylum Bacteroidota; class Bacteroidia; order Chitinophagales; family Chitinophagaceae; genus Segetibacter. The sequence goes on from JANPHE010000344.1 coordinate 8,374, forward strand.
AAATGTACAGTTTCAGCAAGGAAAAACGGCTTCTTCAAACCAGTCCAAGGTAGGACAAACAAAAGGAAATACAGGAGGGGGAAAGAAAGGTAAGTAGTTTTATTGTGGTTTTATTTTCCAGGGGCATTCGAAAGAGTGCCCTTTTCTCATTACTATTTTGGTCTCCTTTCTCATGGCATTTAAGAGCAATTTGGATTGTAGTGAAAAGGTACATTCTTTACAATATTTCTAAGTGCTTTCCATTGCCATCTCTAACTCTCCAATATTTCCTTTTATTGTTTTGGACTTTGGCTTGCAGAGATTCAACATAACCGATAAATTCTTTTTCAATAACATCTGTATAGAAAGGTCTCCCAACAATATTTGTAATTATTGGATTAGTATCTCGTCCATCTTTCTCTTCATTTTCTAAATGATTTTGCATCGTATTATTTTTATAGCCTAAAAATCTACTTGGTGCAAAATGATTTTTACCATTAACTAAATAGATAAGATTGGTTTTACCATTTCTTAAGAGGTTTGTAGCAAACAGCTTTTCTTCCTTTGATTTTGAAGTCAGGTATCTTTCTATAGTTTTTATGTTTTGAATAATATCATCTAGTGTAGCAATAAAGTCCATCATGAGTTCTGAATTTGATTTTGAATAAAATTGACCTGATAAAAGGTTCTATTTTAGAGTGTCTACGTAATAAAAGTAGTTACTTTTTTAGATATTACACTAATGATAAGCCAACATCAAC
>JANPHE010000345.1:0-1736 GCA_031424295.1 Segetibacter sp.
CATGACTATTCGTCTAAAGGTTCCTGTGCTTCCGTTTTGGTACTATTTTTAAAGACAGTTCCAATTTTCATTCCTGAATAAATTGCTTTATTATACTTGTTTCCTAGAATAATGATTGTAGCCGTATCATCAATGAAACGAGTAAAAACATTGTTGTTTCCATGCCACCAACCATTGTGAAACACGATTTTTCCATCAGGCAGTGTTAGCAACCTCCAACCCATTCCATAATTATGTGTTCCTGGATGCTCAAAACTGGATGGTGCTATTGCTTTTTCATAAGTGGTATCAGAAATGATAGCATGATTGTACAAGGCTTTATCCCAAAGAAACATATCTCTAACTGTACTATAAATGCCTTTGTCTCCATAAATTACATCCATTGATTCTATTGGAAAGGGTCTGTTGTTTGGTTGGTAACTTGGTTTATAATTAGCGGAATCATTTATTGTAAATACAAAGGAGTGGTTCATACCCAACGGTGAGAAAATGTTGTCTTGTAAATATTTGCTGTATGATTGACCCGTTACTTTTTCTATTAATAAAGCCAATAAGGCATAATTTGTATTGCAATAATTGAAGCCCCTGTTTGGATAACCATACCAGGTGGGTTGCTTGTCTATTAAAAATTGAAGCATATCGTTGTTGGTTGCTAATTTATGCTTCCATTCCGGAAATTTAGTCATTGCATAAATGTAGTTTGGAAGACCGCTTCTATGGTTTAGCAGCATTCTAATGGAAATATTATGATAAGGGAATGCAGGAAAATAAACTTGAATTGTATCTTCTAAGTTTATTTTCTTTTCTTCACATAACTTCAAAATGGCTGTTGCTGTAAAAGTTTTGGATACTGAAGCCAAATGAAATGGGGTAGTAGCAGTAAGCGTATCTTTTGTCTGCATATTAGAATACCCATGATAATCCTCCAATAGAATTTCGCCATTCTTGGCAATCAAAATACTTCCATTAAACCCGCGTCGTAGCAGAATCGAATCGTACTTCAAAAGAATAGCCTTTCGATAATCGGCTATTTCAGATTCAGTTATAGGACGGTATTGAAAGGCTTTCTCAAGATTTTTCTTTTTAAATTTTTCTTCCTTGCTCGTGCAAGCAACAAATGAAATGAAAATCAGTGTTGTTATATATACGATCCGGTACAATATTTTTTATTTTAATCAACTAAAGTAATTGAAATGAATTGCAGAATGGATGATTACATAACATTGTCAATAAACTTCCTCAAATACCGTTGTAATTCACAATACACAGTAGAAATGCTAAAACTTTTCACTCAGTAAAACTTTGGATATTTAAAATTTATAGGATAAACCTAACAAAATATTATAGCTTATTTTCGCATTGAACAAAAGGAGAAATGAATGCCCAATACAACAAGTTACCCTAAAGAGAAAATCAATATATTACTACTAGAAAATATTAGCCCAAAAGCTGTTACTATTTTTAAAAATCATGGTTACAATAGCGTTCAGTCTATTGGAGGAGCTTTGACCGAAGATGCATTAATTGAAGCCATTAAAGATGTTCACCTCTTAGGCATCAGAAGCAAAACTCAAGTAACAGAAAAGGTTTTGGCTGCTGCTAATAAGCTACAAGCAATTGGTTGTTTCTGCATCGGAGTAAATCAGGTAGATTTGAGATCGGCAACTAAGTATGGTGTATCTGTATTCAATGCACCATATAGCAACACAAGAAGTGTAGCAGAACTGGTAATTGGT
>JANPHE010000346.1:0-3799 GCA_031424295.1 Segetibacter sp.
ATGGGAGAACATGCCGTACGTGGCGTTATGACCCACCATGGGGATGGCGTTTATAAATCAACTGATGCTGGAAAAACATGGAAAAAAACAGGCCTTCCGTTTGCCCAAATAAGCACAGACCGATATGACCCTATTGGTAGAGAATTGGATCTGACACAGCACATTGCAAGAATTGTCATTCATCCAAAAGATCCAAACATTGTATATGTAGCGGCACAAGGCGCTTTGTATAGCAAATCTAAAGAACGGGGGATATATAAATCAGTAGACGGTGGCACCACCTGGAAAAAAGTTTTGTATGTAGATGAAATGACCGGCTGTTCAGAAATATCAATGGATATGAACAACCCAACAATTCTCTTTTCAGCTATGTGGGAACATGGTCGCCTGCCATGGAAAATAACAAGCGGTGGACCGGGCAGCGGATTGTATAAGTCAACAGATGCTGGTGAGCATTGGGAAAAAATGACCGAAGGATTGCCTACAGAAATGGGCAAAATGTCCATTGCCGTTTGTCGCTCCAATTCAGAAAAAGTATATGCCTTAATAGAAAGTGATTTTTCTAAGGATGCCGGCGGATTGTATATGTCAGCAGATGCAGGAAAAAGCTGGAGTCAGGTAACAAGCGATCATCATCTAATACAAAGAGCCTGGTATTATATAGAATTGTTCCCCGACCCCACCAACGAAAACACCTTGTATGTAATGAGCGCAGCAGCATTCCGTTCTATAGATGGCGGAAAAACATGGGAAGATATTTCTGCCACACACGGCGACTACCACAACCTTTGGATCAATCCATCCAATGCCAACAACATGATTATTTCTGATGATGGCGGGTCCGCTATCACCTTCAACAAAGGAAAATCGTGGAGCAGTCAGGACAACCAACCAACTGCACAGTTTTACCGAATCAATACAGACAACCTTTTCCCCTACAATGTATATGGCGGTCAGCAGGATAATAGTTCTGTTAAGATAGCAAGCCGGGAACCAAACAGTGGCGGCATTGGCACCTCAGGCTGGACCTATTCGGCAGGTGGTGAAAGTGCTTTTCTTGCTTTCAATCCCGATGATCCTTTGTATGTTTTAGGAGGGAGTTATCAAGGTACCATTGACGTATTAAATACAAAAGCCAGGGCCGGAACAAATATCATGGCTGCACCCATTCAATACCTGACAAGGGATGCAAAGGACATGAAATACCGTTATAACTGGAATGCACCTATTATCTGGAGCATACACGAACCCGGTGTGTATTACCATGGCGCACAGTATTTATTGCGCACCAATGATATGGGTAAAACATGGAAAGAAGTTTCTCCGGATCTTACAAAAAATGAAAAAGATAAACAAGGAAAGCCGGGTGTCCCTTATACCAATGAAGCAGTAGGTGCAGAGAATTATGGTACCCTTTCTTATGTTGCCGAATCTCCGTTTGAAAAAGGGGTGATCTATACCGGCAGCGACGATGGGGTGGTTTCTTTAACCAGAGACAATGGCGTCCATTGGCAAACCATTACACCGGCAGGACTGAAAGAATGCCTGATCAATGCCATTGAAATATCCCCATTTGACAAAGCAACTGCATACATAGCTACTACCCGCTACAAGTTCAACGATCACAATCCCGGCTTGTACAAAACCACCGACTGTGGCAAAACATGGGTAAAAATAAATACCGGCATCCCCGATGGCGCTTTTACCAGGGTGATAAGGGAAGATGTCGCCAGAAAAGATTTATTGTTTGCCGGCACTGAAACAGGTATATACCTGTCATGGAATGGAGGCAAAAATTGGGAACCTTTTCAGCTCAATCTTCCTGTTGTCCCCATCACCGACTTACGAATCCATCAGGGAAATTTAATTGCTGCAACATCAGGCAGATCGTTTTGGATTTTGGATGATCTTAGCCTGATCCGACAATACCAAAAAGATACTTCTTTTAAAATTTTTAGCCCCGCTCCTGCTTACCTTATCAATGGCAGCAGCGAATTAGATGAAAGCAACCCGGCATTTAATGGCTTACACAGTTTAAGAGGCGTAAATCCTGCTAACGGAGTTGTAATATATTATCAGGTACCCAATCCCAAAGATTCCATTGCCATAACATTGGAGATAAAAGATGCAGCCGGCAATATTGTAAACACCTTTAGCTCAAAAAAAGACAGTACCTACAAAAAATATGATGGCGGGCCACAGGCTGCACCGCTTTTATCAAATGCAAAAGGACTGAACCGTTTTGTATGGAACATGCGACACGCAACCATGCCCGGCATACCCGATGTATATATTGAAGCCAGTTATCGCGGCCACAAAGCTATTCCGGGCAAGTACACGCTTACTTTAAAAATAGCAGACAAGACCGTTACAACAAATGCCGAAATACTTGCCAATCCTACCTATCCGACTACAACGGCTGCTTACCAGGAATACAATGCCACCATGAGCAGCATGGAAAAAGAATTGGCGACCATGCATAAGATGATCAACAAGCTGAATGAAAAAAGAACGCAATTGGACGCATTGCTAGCTACCATGGGCGATGCCAAATATGCTGCTTTGGTAACAGAAGCTGCTGCTATTTCTAAAAAGATGAAGGCATGGGATGAAGACATGGTACAGCGCCAAACAAAGGTGTATGATGATGCAGAAAATTTTCCTGCAAAATTTACCGCCAATTATTTGTTTCTGATCAATCAATCAGAGAGCGACATACCAAGCATTAACCAACCTTCTATGGACAGAATGAAGGAGTTAAACGCTGAATGGGTATTGCTTAAAAGCAGGGGAATGGAACTGCTTGAAAATGACATTCCCACTTTGAATAAAAAATTATGGGAAGCAGGTGTTGGCGCTATATGGAAATATTAAATACATCATTTGATTGACTACATCAAGAGTTTAAAAACAATGAAAGATTTATTCATGCTATCTTTTGCTTTTGTTTTATTTCATAATCAGTGGTCATTGTATTTCCTGTGTCCGGGTTTCCTGTTAACTAAAAAATAGTACTCAATAAAATGGGCCAAAACCATTCAACTATGTTTGCTGCATTACGAAATCATATCAATGCATTGTCAACCATTACGGATGATGATTGGGATGTATTGCTTCCTCACCTACAACTGAATACCATCCGAAAAAATGAATTATTCATTGCAGAAGGAAAGACAGAACGAAACATCGGTTTTGTGATAGAAGGCATGTTTCGCCAATACTATACCAAAGGTGGAGAAGAGAAAACAACCTACTTCTTTTTCGAAAATCATTTTATCAGTTCCTACATCAGTTGCATAAGCGGCAAACCATCGTTGATAACCATCGAAGCACTGAGCGATGCCACTTATGTTTCCTTTCCTTATAAGATTTTGAAGGACTTGTACACCAAAAACATGTCATGGCAACAATTCGGGCGGCTTATGGCTGAGTACATTACCATTGGGCTGGAAGAAAGAATGGTAAGCCTCCTCATCCAAAGCCCGGAAGAGCGGTATCTTGATTTACTAAACAGCAACAAAAAAAAGATCATCGAAAGGGTACCGCAACATTATATCGCCAACTATTTGGGCATTACTCCCGTTAGTATGAGCCGCATCCGAAACAGGCTTGCAAAAAAGAAATAGCTTATTTGCTTTTACCAATTATTCCAAGATGAGTATTAGAAAAGCTGTCGGCATATTTTAATCCATAGCCCCATATTCTATCGAAGGAAGCATGCGCAAACAAGAGGATGCCAATAGCGTGGGCTAGGCGCTTGACGTATTGGGAGAAGAAACATCTCGGCGGGGCTCGCGCT
>JANPHE010000347.1:0-12338 GCA_031424295.1 Segetibacter sp.
GGATGGTATCTACACCCATGCTTCTCAACAGTTCGCTGGTTTTATTACCAACCATAGGCATTTTTTCAATAGGCAGGGGAGCCAGAAAGTTTTTCTCTTCGCCAAATGGGATGCAGAGTTGCCCGTTGGGTTTCCGCTCATCAGTAGCCACTTTGCTGATCAGCTTATTGCTGGCCAATCCGTAGGAGATGCTTAGCCGGGTGTCTTTGGTAATCTTTTGTTTTAAATGATCCGTGTACTTAATGCAGCCAAAGAATTTATCCATACCGGTCATGTCTATATAAAACTCATCAATGCTTGCTTTTTCAAACAGAGGCACTTCTGCTGCAATGATTTCGGTTACTTCATTAGAGCATTTGGAATAGGCTTCCATATCGCCTTTGATAACCAATGCTTCGGGGCACAAACGCTTGGCCAGTTTGATGGGCATGGCACTCCGTACACCAAATTTTCTGGTTTCGTAACTGCATGCTGCCACCACGCCCCGTTCTCCGCCACCCACAATTACGGGTCTTCCCTTGAGCTTCGGATTTTTGCGACATTCTACGCTTACAAAAAAAGCGTCGAGGTCAAAGTGTGCTATTGTCCGGTTGTTAATATTCATGCGGTAAAAGGGAAAATTTAAAAGCTAAAAAAACGATATTGAAGAGTTCCCGCTACATTTACAATGCATGAATAACATAGGTAACTACGCCCCATACGCTAAACGCTGCAAACGGATCTACTTCAATGGGTGACAGCTTTGCTGTTTCAGGTATCAGTCTTATTTTATTAATGGTTTTCTCCAGCCGGCGCACCATCATTTCTCCGTTTAATACGGCCACTACTACTTTTCCATTCACTTGGGTAATACTTCGGTCCACCACCAAACAGTCTCCGCTGAAGATACCTGCACCTGTCATGGCCTCGCCATTCATGCGAAAGAAAAAAGTAGCAGATTTATTTCTGATCAGTTGTTCATTCAGGTCAATGCTTCGGTCCATGCATTCATCGTCCGGAGGATTGTTTTCTTGTTCATCAGTTCGGCAAATACCTTGTTCCAGAAAGCTTTTGTGTCCCCTGTAGACCGTGTCAACTATTTTTCGTTCCATATTTTTTGATCTATAAATGCTAAAAAATTTAGCAAAAAGTTGTAAAAAAAAAGTCCATCAAAACAACTTCCCCTGTTCCCCCGGTCTTCTGAATTGTGAACAATCCAACTCCAGCCGTTCGTGGTTCAGTCCATACTTATGCGTGTATTTTTTGTATTGCATGGATATCATTTCTGCCAGGTTGCCGCTGCCTTTCATTCTGCGCCCCCATTGGCTATCGTTTACTTTGCCACCGTGGCTGTCTTCTATCATATGCCATACTTTGTCTGCCCGGTCTGCAAAGTTTTTGTACAACCAATCGTGAAACAGCAGCTTGATAGCTCCATTCAATCGGATGAATGTATAGGCAGAAAAAGTGGCCCCTGCATTGCTGGCTGCTTTAATAATGTCGTGCATCTCATGGTCATTCAATCCCGGTATCATAGGACCTAGCATGACACCCATTTTTACACCCGCCTTGCTCATTTCTTCTACCAGTTTCAGCCGTTGCTTTCCTGTTGTTGTTCGTGGTTCCATCACCCGCCTAAGGTCTTCGTTGAGCGTAGTGATAGATACCAAAATAGATACCAGGTTTTTCTTGCCCATTGCGGACAGCAAATCTTTATCTCTCAACATACCCGCATTTTTGGTGATCATTCCGACCGGCTGATTAAACTCGTTACATACTTCCAATAATGCTCTTGTTAGTCTGAACTTTTGCTCTGCGGGTTGGTAGCAATCCGTATTGCCGCTCAGGGTAATGGGCATGCACTCCCACTTTGGCTGCATCAGAAATTTTCGCAGTAGTTGTGGTGCATTTTTCTTTACTGTAATTTTTTGTTCAAAATCGATTCCGGCACTGTGACCTCCGTACTCAAATGAGTTGCGGGCATAGCAATAGATACAGCCGTGCTCGCAACCTCTGTAAGGGTTCATACTGTAGTACATGCCTACATCGGGGCTTTCTATTTTGTTCACAATGCTTTTGGCTACCTCTTCGAAATATTGCGTGGCATCGTTCTTTTCGGTCCAGTCGTCTATACCTTCTATATGGTCTTGCACACGCTTGTTTTGTAAATACTTGTTGGCAGTATTGAACTGTGCTCCGCGGCCTTTTTTATAAGAATCATTTTTTTCGTTTGTCATAAACTTTTTTTGCTGCCAATGAACCACCGATGTGTATATTTAAAACAGGGCGCCTTGCGTGGTTACCACAGGCATATTCATAAATTCAAAGCTTTGAATTGGATGAAAACTGGTTGTTCCCTCGGCCTTTCGCAACAGCAACATTTGTTTGGCAATGAATCTGCCGGTGAAATGTCGGTGGCTGTATTCCAACCACGCTTTTTCATATTGCCATGGCAACAGTTTTCTGCCTACCGTTACAAAAAAGTTATCCATGAAATGGGGCTTGACCTCTTTGCTTTTCATTAATGGTTGTGCAGCTTTTAGGTGTTTGATCAGCATTTGCATGGCTACTTTTGTGGCTACGTCTATGTAAATGGTATGCGATGGATAACTGCCAAAATCTTTCAGTTCTACTTTAAAAGCGGGTATGCCCATCGCAACCATCCTTAGCCGGTTTAGAATGCGTTCTTCAATCATTTGCAGCTGGCTGAATCTGGCCAGGGTAATGTGGGGTTTACCCCAGGCTGCTGACGGTGCTTCAAACTTTTCTGCAAAATCTTTTTTTACCTGTAGAATTCTGTTCCACAGGTCTTCGTGTGGTTGTAAAACCAATAAGTATTCATGGGTTCGGTAACCGGGTAGTGCTAAGATGTCTTTTTTCATGTTGTTTGGATTGAGGAGTTAATGAACAAATGAGTTGGTATGAATAATGGCTTGTTGCAGTGGAAATACATGTACTGTTTTGCCGGTATCGTATTCGTTGTTTCTGCGCAGCAGTACCAATTGATTAACCACAAATTGCTCATGAAAACTTTTGTGCGAATAATCCGTCATGGCACGCAGGTACAGTTTTTCTGTGAGTTTTCCGGTTATGCTGAGGTGCGGGTTTGTCTCTAGTTTTACCGGTGGGCAGGCGTAAGATTGTATATAACTATTTACCGAAGATAATTCCTTAGCCAGTTGCTTAAAAGGTTGTTGATTTTGTACCCGCAGATAGATGGTGTGTGGCGGAATGCCGCTATAGTTATTCAATGCTGTTTCAAAAGCAGGTTGGCGAAGAAATATCCTGTTCATGAATCGTAAAATGGTTTCTTCCATCATTTCTCTCGCATGGAAACTGGCCATGGCTATGTAAGGTTTTGGACGGCTGACGGTTTTATAGCCGTATTGGTCAATAAAGGATTGTGTTTCTTCTATAATCCTCGCATTGACTGTCGGTGCAGGGTATGCTACCAGCAAATATTCATAAAGTTCAGGTTGAATTCTGTTGGAAAAGGCGGTGACTGTCGGCTCCATAATTTTTATTTGGACAATAAAATTAGCAAATAAATACTAAACTATTTAGTAAATTATTTTAAAAATGAAAAATAAAGTGAAATACAAATTGTTACCAATAGATGTAGTTGTAATTTTATTTGTATTGATTTTCAAATAGTTAGTTCCAAATAGGGGATTTTTGCTTTTGATAGTTGTCAAGCAGGATGCCTTAACCTAATTACGGATTGTGTTAACTGTATTACAATTTAGCTATAAAGGTAGCAACAGCTGATTTGTGCAATTCGATTCCCTTATTTCGTTTAGTTATTTTTTGTGAAACGGATATAGGATAAATGCACTTGAAGTTGATTGCTGAGCATAGATTTATTGAAGAGATAATCTATTTTCTCGGCAATTATATTTTATATTTTGTTCAGTATATGGATATTTTATCCTTGTAAATCCAAAATCAAATTTTTGATTTACAAGGATATGTTGTACGTTTGAATGATGATACAGAGAGCTTTATTTGTCATGTTAAAATGCTTTTGCGCCAATTTCCGGCAGTAGCTATATTGGGAGCAAGGCAGGTTGGCAAAACAACATTAGCTAGGCAACTGGCAACTATTAGCAAGAGATTTGCTGTATATCTTGATTTGGAAAATCCGATAGATGTAAGAAAGTTGGCAGACCCTTATACTTTTTTATCAGACAATAAAGACAAGCTAATTATTATAGATGAAGTACAAACCATTCCTTCCTTGTTTTCGGTATTGCGTTCTGCCATAGATGCGGATAGAAAAAGTGGACGATTTATTTTATTGGGTAGTGCTTCCCCACAATTGGTAAAAGGTGTTTCGGAGTCGCTTGCAGGGAGGATTGCCTATAGAGAACTTTCGCCGATTAATGCGTTGGAATTGTCTGAAAAGGTATCTCAGCAGCGGCATTGGTTGCGTGGTGGGTTTCCTTCGGCGCTGTTGGCTAAAACAGATAAAGCAGCTATGGAGTGGTTGGGTAGTTTTATGCGCAGCTATGTAGAACGAGACTTGGGTACATTGTTTGGTGTAGAGCTGTCTAGAAATACGATTACAAGACTACTGAGTATGATAGCCCATGTAAACGGCACTACCTGGAATTCCGAAATGATGGCTCGTTCATTAGGTGTTAGTGCTCCTACAGTTAATCGCTATGTAGACTTTTTGGAAGGCGCTTTTATTGCACATCGGTTGCTTGCGTTTCATGTGAATACCAAGAAAAGGTTGGTAAAAGCACCTAAAATTTACATACGAGACAGTGGGCTTTTGCACCATTTAAGCAGCGTAGGAAATCTAAACCAACTAAAGGGGCATCCTGTAGTTGGTTCATCATGGGAAGGGTATGTAGTGGAGCAAATTAGTGAGGCAAAACCGATAGGTGTAGATATCTACTATTACAGAACCCAAGCGGGTGCAGAATGTGATATTGTATTGGCAAAAGGTATTAAACCTATAGCATGTATCGAAGTAAAACTAAACAATGCGCCATCTATTAGCAAAGGATATTATCAGTGCATCGAAGATTTAGGCACAAAAAAGAATTTTGTAGTGGTGCCTGATGTAGAAGAATACAAAACAAAGGAAGGCGTAATCATCAATAGTCTATCAAATTTCTTGACGAAGTATCTTACTAAATTGTAGGCCAATTCATCCTTGTAAATCCAAAGTTAGATTTTGGATTTACAAGGATGTTTATATTATTAAAATATTTTTCCGTGTTCATCTGTGTCTAAAAGCGAAGAGGTAAGTTCATTGTTGAAGACATTGGCTTTATTAGCAAGTACTTCTCTTATTAAATCATTAATGGTGATAATGCCGGTGAAAACCCCATTGTCAAATGCTGCAAGATAGCGACTGCCTTGTTTGTTGACCAAATACATACATTCTTCTACTGTACTAGCTAATGTCACAGTTGGTAGATTGACCGTCATAACATCTTTTGCCATCGTTTCACGGCTTGATCTGCCTTCTAAAACAAGCTTTCGTGTATAATCCCGCTCACAAAAGATGCCTTTGTATTCACCATGTTCTTTCACTATCAAGTAACTCAGGTTTACCGAAATCAATTTTTTAAGGGCATCAATCACCATGGTTGTTGGATCAATGGTGTTATCTACTTTTTGTTTACTGTCTAGAAGGTTCTGTACTGTTCGCATGTTCACTTTTTCTTGGACGAATATACTGGAGTTCTCTATTTTTTATGCTTTTAAGTACCAATTAATTTATTTTTACTTCATTAAATGTTTAGTATGGAAGAAATAGTATCAGCAATAGAACAATTATTTATCAGTTTGTTTGATATTCCTCCAACGAGGATAGAAAAGCTACCTCAGTCGGGCAGCGACAGAATTTATTTCAGGCTATATCTGGGTGATGACACTTACATTGCCACTCATAATATCAATATTAAGGAGAATGAAACCTTTATTTATTTTGCTGAGCATTTTATAAACTCCGGTCTTCCTATGCCGAAAATATTCGGCATGAGCAATGATAAAAAAATATATATCCAGCAAGATCTCGGAACAGAAAGTTTATTGGATAAAGTAGAACAGGATGGGTTAAATGAGCATACTTTCAATCTTTACAAACAAGCCTTGCATCACCTGGCACGGGTGCAAATTTTGGGAGATAATGGTCTGGACTACGATCAATGCCTTACTGCCAAGGAATTTGGTAAGCAAGCTATCCTGAGCGATCTGTTGTATTTCAAATACTACTTTCTAGACACCTTAAAGTTGCCATATGACAAACAAGCTATGTTGGATGATTTTGAAATATTGAGCACCTATCTTAGCAATGCTACGCACAAGTACTTTCTTTTTCGGGATTTTCAAAGCAGAAATGTAATTGTAAAAAAGGGAGAGGTATTTTTTATAGACTTTCAGGGTGGAATGAAAGGTGCGTTGCAATACGATGTTGCCTCATTATTGTGGCAGGCTAAAGCCAATCTATCGCAGGATTGGAAGGATCAATTGTTGGACTGCTATATGCAGGAAGTGGAATTGTTATTGAACCAAAAATTAGACAGGCAATTGTTCACCAGCCAATACAATGGTTATGTTTTGATACGTCTTTTGCAAGTGTTGGGGGCTTATGGATTCAGGGGATTGTTTGAAAGAAAGGCGCACTTTTTATCAAGTATTCCACTGGCTTTGAAAAATCTGCAATTCTTTTTGCAGCACAATCAAATTGAATTTGATACGGCGGTATTCAACAAGGTATTGCAGGTGGTAACTAGTGAAGGCATTCTACAGCAATTTGAAACGGTAAAGGCTTCATCTGAAACCCCATTGGTTGTTAAGATTTGCAGTTTCTCTTACAAAAAAGGATTACCGGAGGACGATACTGACAATGGTGGCGGCTTTGTTTTTGATATGCGGGGCATACCCAATCCCGGTAGGTTTGAGCCATACAAATACCTTACAGGAAGAGATAAAGAAGTGAAAGATTTTCTGGAGCAGCGCACAAAAATAGGCGACTATCTCAACAATGTTTTTAACTTGGTTGATATTTCGGTAGTAGACTACATTAAACGCGGTTTTTGCAGCCTGATGGTGAGTTTTGGATGCACCGGCGGACAACACCGAAGTGTTTATGCAGCCGATGCATTGGCCCGGCATTTGCGCAATAAGTTTGGCGTAAAAATAGAACTGAGCCATAAAGTGCAGGATGCAAAGAATTGGGTGAATGGGCCTGGCAGCAAATTAGCAAGCTAACTTAAATTTAAATCAAACCTCAGTAATCAATCCTCCATGATCAATCAATCACCTATAGCATTAACATCAAGCCCTCGCCCCAAAGCCCTGCTTTTGGCAGCAGGTCTTGGCACTCGCTTAAAGCCTTGGACCGATCATCATCCAAAAGCATTGGCTATGGTCAATGGCAAATCATTGTTGCAGCGAAATATAGAATATCTGCAACGCTTTAAGATTTTTGACGTGGTGGTCAATGTGCATCACTTTGCTGAGCAAATAATAGATGCCATTCAAAGTAACAATGGTTGGGGAAGCCGCATAATCATCAGCGATGAAAGCAACGAAGTATTGGAAACCGGTGGGGGCCTATTGAAAGCTGCGCCGTTGCTTGAAGGGAGTAATCCTATAGTGATGATGAATGTAGACATACTTACTGATTCAGACCTCGGTGCTATGATACACTATCACCAGGAAAAAAAGCCTTTGGCAACCTTGGCTACAAGCAAAAGAAATACATCCCGGTATCTTTTATTTGACGAAGGCAATAACCTTGGCGGTTGGAAAAATATGGCTTCCGGCGAAGAGAAATTAAGTGCTTCTAATGCAGGGAAACTGATACCTCGTGCATTTAGCGGTATTCATATTATAGAACCGTCTATTTTAAAGTTGATCCAACGAACGGGAAAATTTTCGATCATTGATGTATATCTCGATTTGATGTCAACACAAACCATCAAAGCATTTGAGTTTTCTGAATCCAGATTTATTGATGTAGGAAAACCTGAAAGTATTAAAATTGCTGAAGCTATGTTTCCTGCTTAGACGAAGAAGTACATTAAAAGAATTTGACGTTTTCCAATTCACCATTGACAATTCACCATTCACGACAAATGTTACACTTTTAGATAAATCTTCTTTTTATCCATCCAGTATACAATTACCCAAAAGAATATCATCATACAAATGGCATAGAGTAACGATCCGTTTCGTTGGTCACTGCTGATTGGATCGCAGAGGTGTTTGTAAAACCAATTCATAGGTGTAATGTAAACCGGTTTGCCTTCAGCATTCCATTTATCAACAATCCTGATGAGCCCTTGCAGCCGCATAAACAAGACATGAAATGCAAAGATGAACAAGGCATTTTTTCCAAAGACATTAAAGAAACCGCTAAGCGCCCCGCGTTTATTTTTTAATTCAATAAAAAAGATCATAACGCCAATAACCATGAGTGCAAGACCTGTAGTATACACAACGTAACTGCCCGACCATATTTTCTTGTTAATAGGAAAAACCATATCCCAGCAAAAGCCAACAAAAATCAGTAATGCACCAGCAATAAAAAGATGCGATAACATCTCCCAGCTCTTTCCTTTTTCCTGTATATATTTTCCGGCAAGATATCCTAACAATACCTGCACTATACCTGGCAATGCACCGGCAAGTCCTTCCGGATCAAAAGGGATACCTTCGCCTTTGTACATATGATCAACTCCAATGATTGACTTGTCAATAGCTGTACCAAAATATCCTTCAAAAGAATACGGATCTGCAGATGCACCAAAGTAATAACACAGCCACCAATACAATAATAAAAGCATCATGCTAATGATGATGGTACTTTTTGTTTTGAAGCAATAAGCAATGAAAGAAGCGAAAAAATAGCACAAAGCTATTCTTTGCAATACCCCAAATATTCGGATGTTAGCCCATGGTTTAAATACAAGGTGATCATTATCCCACTTAATAAATGGACTCCAGTTGAGGAACAAACCAATGGCAAAAATGAGCAGGGACCGCGTAAACAATTTTTTCATAAAAGCGGCAGTTCCTTTTTCTCTTAGCCTTGGTAAAACAAATGCCATTGCATTGCCAACTGCAAAAAGGAAAAATGGAAACACAAGGTCGGTAGGTGTACAACCATGCCAGGCCGCATGTTCAAATGGTGCATAAATATGGGACCAACTACCCGGATTGTTAACCAAAATCATCAAAGCCACTGTAGCGCCCCTAAACACATCAAGCGAATAATATCTTTCTTTCATGGATTGAAATCGGATGGTAAGGTAGAAACTTATCTTGATGTATAGATAAAAGTAGTTATGATTTTATTATAACAGTAAATTTTGGTTTGAATGGTTGTACCGAAGGACTATAAGACTCTATCTTTGCAACCATGCAGACAGATTTTTTGGTTGTAGGATCGGGCATAGCAGGACTCACCTATGCTTTGAAAGTAGCTGAGGCCCGTCCGGATAAGCAAGTGGTAGTCATTACAAAGGCACACAGCGATGAAACGAATACCAAGTATGCACAAGGCGGCATAGCAGGTGTTTGGGATGCCGAAAACGATAGCTACCAACAGCACATAGAAGATACTTTGATAGCCGGTGATGGACTGTGTAATGAAAAAATCGTTGAGATTGTAGTGAAGGAGGGACCTGAACGAATAAGAGAAATAATAGAGTGGGGAGCCGCATTTGATAAAGACGCAGCAGGCGAATATTCTTTAGGTAAAGAGGGGGGGCATAGTGTAAACAGGATTTTGCATCATAAAGATGTGACCGGAAGAGAAATGGAGCGGGCACTCATTCAAAAGATTCAAAGTTTGCCAAATATCCGACTCATCAACCATTGTTTTGTTATTGACCTTATTACCCAACATCACCTTGGTTTTCTTGTTACCAAATCTACCCTCGATATTCAATGCTTTGGGGTATATGTGCTGAACCTGGAAAAAAATGAAATAGAAAAAATATTGTCAAGAATAACGGTATTTGCTACAGGTGGTAATGGGCAGGCATACCGTACAACTACCAACCCAAAAATTGCTACCGGCGATGGAGTAGCCATGGTATACAGGGCAAAGGGAAGGATTGAAAACATGGAGTTTATTCAGTTTCATCCTACCGCATTGTTTCAGCCGGGGGAATCACCTTCTTTTCTTATTACAGAAGCAGTACGAGGTGACGGAGGCATTCTTAGAAACAAAAGCGGCGAAGCCTTTATGAGTCGCTATGATGAACGAAAAGACCTGGCACCAAGAGACATTGTTGCACGTGCTATAGATAGCGAAATGAAGATCAATGGTACAGAACATGTGTACCTCGATTGCAGACATATGGACCTTACCAAATTCATTCATCACTTTCCCAATATTTACGAAAAGTGCCTCAGCATTGGGATAGATGTAGCCAAAGACATGATACCTGTGGCGCCTGCTGCCCATTATAGTTGTGGAGGAATAAAAACCGATGAGCATGCCAGAACGTCTATCCAAAATTTGTATGCTTGTGGAGAATGTGCAAGTACAGGCTTGCACGGTGCCAATAGACTTGCCAGTAACAGCCTGTTAGAGGCAATGGTGTTTGGGCATCGGGCATTTATAGATTCTATAGATCTTTTATCAGAATTGGAAGCATCAGATACAGGAGATGCTGAATGGTTGGGTTCGAAAATTCCTGATTGGGATACGCAGGGAACGAGTGATCCAAAAGAAATGATCCTGATTACCCAAAGTTTGAAAGAACTACAGCAGATCATGAGTGATTATGTTGGAATTGTTCGTACAAACGTAAGGCTGGAAAGGGCTATGAAACGCCTGGATCTTTTGTTTGAAGAAACGGAAGAATTGTATCGTTCCACAAAAGTGTCGCCTCAGTTGTGTGAGTTGAGAAATTTGATAACGGTTGGTTATCTGATTGTAAAAGGTGCTTCGTTTAGAAAAGAAAGCAGGGGGCTTCATTTTAATACAGATTATCCCGAAAAGAGCTATTTAAAAGAGAATATCGTTTTGTAAGGTTTTTCATCAAATGCTTGTTTTAATCAGCATTTTCTTCATTCGGTAACTTATACATTCATTTACTTTGCTTTTTTAATTTCTTTAAATATGGTACACAATTTTAATGCAGGGCCCAGCATTTTGCCCCGTGAAGTTTTCGAACAAGCGAGTCAGGCCATTCTTAATTTCAACAACAGTGGATTATCCATTCTCGAAATAGGTCATCGTACACCGCTGTTTGAAGAAGTGTTAAACGAAGCGGTTTCATTGATCAAGGAGTTGATGCAGTTGGATGATGATCATGAAGTATTGTTTTTGCATGGTGGCGCAAGTACACAATTTATGCAGGTGCCCATGAATTTGTTGGATGACGGTAGAACCGCTGCTTATATTGACAATGGTATTTGGGGAACCAAAGCCATCAAAGAGGCAAAATTGTTTGGTCATGTAGAAGTGGCAGCATCTTCAAAAGATAAAAACTATACTTACTTGCCCAAGGTTTTTAATGTATCAGAAGAGGCGGTATATCTTCATTATACCACTAACAATACGGTAGAGGGAACACAATGGCATACCATTCCAGATACAGAGGCGCCTTTGGTAGCAGATATGAGTAGTGATATTCTCAGCCGGCAGATGGATTTTAACCGTTTTGACCTCATTTATGCTGGTGCGCAGAAAAACATGGGTATTGCAGGTGTTAATTTGGTGATTGTAAATAAAAATATTCTTGGTAGAATTAGCCGTAAAATACCTACGATACTCAATTATAGAAACCATATAGAAAACGGTTCTATGCTGAATACCCCACCGGTATTTGCTATTTATGTTTGTATGCTAACACTCAGGTGGGTCAAAAAAATGGGAGGTGTGAGTGGAATTGAAAAATTAAACGATCAAAAAGCCGATCTTTTTTATACTTCACTTGATAGTTTGCCCATTTTTAAAGGGCCGGTCGAAAAAGAAGACAGAAGCGCCATGAATGCTGTTTTTGTGATGGAGGATCAAGATTTAGAAAGAGAGTTTCTCCATATCTGTAAAAAGGAGGATTTGTATGGGATTAAAGGACATCGATCTGTTGGGGGTTTTAGGGCTTCATTTTACAATGCACTGCCTATCAGTAGCGTAGAGTTGTTGGTGGATGTTATGAAAAATTTTGCAGCACAATTTGGATAACCTAAACATTTTGCAAAAATTGTTAAATGAATGACTATAAGCAAGCAAACTCAAATTAGCACAACAGGAAACCCTTCTGTTTTACTATCTTGCACCACAAATTTTAAAGCAATTAATGGCGAGAATTTCACCGTTTAAAGCGCTGAGACCAGCAGCTGAGTTAGCACCTAAAGTAGCTTCCAGACCCTACGAT
>JANPHE010000348.1:0-3556 GCA_031424295.1 Segetibacter sp.
GGCATCTGGGTTTGATGGTTTTAGTTTTCAGAATACGGCTGGTGTTGATTTTTTTGTAGATAGTTTAAATGGTTTATTACCTAAGCCAGGTGTACCTACCCGTCTGTCATTCTCAACCGGGAGCACTACAGGCAACAGAACCGAGCGTTTAAAAATTGGAAGTACTGGCGATTTTACTTTCAACACCAATCAAATGTTTATTCAAAGAAGTACAGGAAATGTAGGTGTAGGAACAATAGCACCTTCGGCAAAACTAGATGTATCAGGTAAAATAAGAATTACAGACGGATCACAAGGAACCGGAAAAGTATTGACTTCTGACTCAAATGGCCTTGCTTCCTGGAAAAGCCCTGCTACTACTTCATGGAAAGTAACCGGTAGTAACATAAATAATAGCAACACAGGCAATGTAGGAATAGGCAACAGCAGCCCTACCGCAAAATTGGACATAGCAGGAAACATCAAAATTGCTGATGGCACACAGGGTGCTGGAAAGGTTTTAAAATCAGACGCAAATGGTTTGGCTAGTTGGGGAAACATTAGCGGAACTGATTTGCTCGGTGCCAACTTACCACTTGATTACAGTTGTAGTGATACAATAGGAACTGTCTATACAGGTATAATAAATAGAATGGCAGTTTCGGGAAATTACGCATACACTTTAGATAGCTACTCAGGTAACATCCTAAAAATAACAGACATTAGCAATCCGGCAAAACCTACAGTTGTCGGTTCTACTACTATTGGTGCTAACTCAGTTTGGGTAACCGCTTCCGGCAACTATGCTTATGTTTCTACTGCCACCAATATACAGGTGATTAATGTAGGCAATCCTGCTGCACCGGTTATAGCAGCAACTATTTCAACTACCAATCCACCTAAAGCTACTGCTGTTTCAGGCAATTTTTTGTATGTTACTTCTGCCAAAAAGCTTTTGCAAGTATTCAATATTAGCAACCCTACTTCACCAGCCAATGTCGGTTCATTGGTTACAGATTCCAATACCACTAATATTGAGATTAGAGGAAATTATGCCTACATTGTTAATGCAAGAGACAACTACAGTACTTTGCAAGTCATTAATATCAGCAATCCGGCATCGACTGCTGTTGTGAGTTCTGTGGCTACTACTTCTGATCCTTATAATCTAGTACTAACAGGGAACTATGTGTATTTGACTGGTTATACAAATGGTAAAATACAGATTTTTGATGTTGCCAACCCAGCTTCGCCAACCTTGGTAAACACCATTTTTGATGAAAGCCCAACTTTCATTTCTATATCGGGGAAATTGGCTTTTTATACTTCCAATAATTTCTATAATGGAGTTACTATCAAAGCGCTTGATATTAGCAACCCTACTTCGCCAATTTCTTTGGGTGTAATTAGGAAATATTATTCAATAGCTGGATTGTTTGGTAATGGAAATCTTATTTATGTGGGGAATGCTGGTTTAGCGAAGCTTGAAGTTATTGGTCTAAAATCATGCGGCCAAACTATAGGTGTAAATGGAGAAGGACAAATAACGACCATCCCTAGCTTATGGGTAAAGAATGATTTTGGTATGAATAATAGTAACCTGAATGCAAATGTTGGGATTGGAACAACAACGCCGACTGCCAAACTGGATATAAATGGAAGCTTGAAGTTAGTTGATGGAACTGAAGGTTTAGATAAAATACTGAAAAGTGATGCTGAAGGAAATGCAAGTTGGACAACCTTACCAACCCCTATAGAAACAGATCCAAAAATTGGCAGTTTAAACTACTACAGCGTACCGCATTGGAACCTTTCTGACAATAAACTTGTAAATGGAGCTTTGTACGACGATGGCGCATATGTAGGTATTGGTAGTCCTGCATTGGGTTATCGATTGGAGGTGGATGGAGATGCCAGCATAAATGGTGTGATGATTGGACTTGGAGCCGGACAAAAAGCAAATAATACAGCTTTAGGTGGCTTTGCACTCAGTAACAATACAATAGGAAATAACAATACAGCATTGGGTAAATATGCCAATGTATCTTTAGGTTATCTAAGTAATGCAATGGCACTGGGTTCTGCAGCTATCGCAAATGCCAACAACAAAGTACGCATAGGCAACACAGCAGTAACCATGGTTGAATCCGCCGCAGGTTCATGGACAACAAGTGACGGTCGTTTTAAAACCAATGTAAAAGAAGAAGTAAAAGGTCTTGAGTTCATTAAACTACTTCGTCCAGTAGTGTACAACTTTGAAGCAAAGAAATTTGACCAATTTTTAAGAAAAGATATGCCAGATAGCCTTCGCAAATTAGGTACAGAAGGTATGGAAGCGTCAATGGCAAAAGCAACTGCTATCCGCCAAACAGGTTTCATAGCCCAAGAAGTATTGGAGGCTGCACAAAAATCAGGTTATGACTTCAATGGTGTACATACGCCAGAAAGTGCAACTGACAACTACAGCATTAGCTACGAAAAAATGGTAGTGCCTTTGGTAAAAGCAGTACAAGAACTGAGCAAGCAAAATGAAGACTTACTAGTTCGTCTTGCAAAGTTGGAAACATTGCAGGTAAGCAATAGCAAAACCACAACAGCAGTTACCGAGCAAAACGTAAGCTTCTCTGATGCTTCACTCAGCCAAAACACACCCAATCCTCCGGTAAATAATGTTACAAAAATAAACTATAGCATACCCTATGGAGCTAGCAAGGTTGAAATGGTGATAACTGATAACCTTGGCAGAACCATTAAGCAAATTGCTTTGAATACTTTTGGCAAAGGCACTTTGAATGTAGATACAAAAGGATTGAACAGTGGTAGTTACAACTATACACTTCTAATAGATGGCAAATTGATTGACACTAAAAAGATGTTGATAGCCAAATAATTTAAAACCCTTTCCTATTAGCATAAAGCCATTGTACGAACTACAATGGCTTTATTGTTTGTTCAATTATATGTAGGAATAGTAACAAAAAATACTCCTCCCAAAAATCACCAAATCTGCCTTGTTAATCTTACTACCATTTTTTCTAGGACAAATGGACAACAGGCATATAGCTTCTGTATAGAAATACCCGTCTCTGCACCCAATCCAATTTCTTCACTATCGGTAAAGCGGATAGAAGCATTGGCATAAACGGCAACAGCATCTTCGCCAAAGGTTTTGGCGCCAGAACTTTTGAATTAGGAATGTACTTTGTTGGTTGTGGAGACACAACCAACAGCAGGGTAAATAATGTTGCCACGAATGCACGATTTTTTTGGATACGAATGAAAGAATTAAAAAGAAATTTATTGAACCAAATGGGTGTCCAATATGGAATTGCAACTTTGTGAGGATACCAATATTTTTATTCCTTTTTCATTTATTGATACAACAACTTAATTTTTTGGGTGATAAAATCAAACGAAAAGTGTGTTTATATCTAGTACAAGTTTTTACTTGGTCTAAGTGCTGAAAAAAGCACTTAAAATGTTGAAAAATGAAATTAAAATACTATAGTAGATAAACCAATCATTTCTATAAACAACAATAGCATAAAACTAAGTAAAGTTTCTTTCTGGCAAAAAG
>JANPHE010000349.1:0-7363 GCA_031424295.1 Segetibacter sp.
GCCCATTCGCAAACAAATTCTTTACCTGTCAAGTATTTTTGAATGCTAAGGGCAAGTTCCTTTTCATCTTCTATGAGTAACAATTTCATTGACCTAAAAATTTCTAATTAATTTTTCTCCATTTCTTTCTTAACCAAAAAAATAAAAGTAAATATGCAATACCCAAACTTATACCCGCCAATACATCACTTGCATAATGATACCTAAGAATAATTCTGCTTAGTGCAACTGCAAGTGAAAGAAAAGCAAATAGTATTGTTAAGCTGATTTTCCACTTTTTCTGAATTTTAAATTTCCATACTTCTACCACTAATACACTAAAAAAAATAAAAGCGGATAAAGTATGACCACTTGGAAAGCTATAAGTGGATAATTGGCTCATTAGCGGAGAATCTGGTCTGGATCTGGCAAACGATATTTTTAATATATAAAGTAGGATGGTACTTGTAATGCCTAATATCCCTACATCTATAGCATCCGATTTTCGATTTTTATATATCAGTAAAAGGATTAGAATTAGATATGCAGGAAATATAAAAGCACTTGAACCAAAAAAAGTAAGAAAATTAAAAAGATTTAAAGTAAATGGTGAAGAATATATTTGCAGGTATTCAAACACCCTTGTATCAAACCAATCTTCTTTTTCAATTACTATTTCTTGTGATATAATGCTAAAGAATAATACCGAAATACAAAACAATAGAATTGCTGAAATTAACTTTCCAGAAATAGGAACCTTACCATTTTTATCTACCATTTTTTTAAAAATAACCTATGCAGTGTTTAACCAAGTTTTAATTATTCAAATTTACTACCTCAATTTCGAAGAAATTTTGAATTTTTTTGGTAAGCGATATTGAGGGCTTTCATAAATACTTGAAATTCAAGATGTTCCTCCGGCCATCTAAAAGCCATGACCTCAAACAACTTCCATTTTATTTAGAGCATACTTACGGAGAAAGGGAAATGGTATTAAATCTTACTAGGTAAATTGCAATTGCAAATAATTTTTTGTGAATAGAAGGCATTTTTGGTAAAGAAGCTTGGAAAAATTTCTGAGGCCACTTTTTGACCCAACACTCAAATGAAAAAATGTATGTGTTTCTATTTGGCGGCATAGTTTTTATGTAATTTTGATGTTTCTTGTTAGTAAAATGTAGTTTTTTTATAACTTTTTTGTAGAAAATTCATTTAAAAAATGATTTATGGTTTTTCGTATGTTGATTTTTTTAATGGCAAATCAAGCTAGAAAAGATGAAAACTTTATATTTGTTTCTTAGTATTAATTCCTATGAAGATTTATCTACTTATCGCACTTACTACCATCTTCTATTATAAAAGTAAAGCTCAATCGCTAAGTCCACAGGTAATTGCTACTTCTGGCGGTTTTCTTACAAACTCAAAAGGTAGTTTGTCTGTTACAATTGGGGAATTAACAGGCATAGAAACCTTATCAAATACTTCTATAAACCTGATTTTAACGCAAGGTTTTCAGCAAAACAATGCAGCTACTGTTTCTCCATTAAAACTAATTTCTTTTACAGGTACTAGAGAAAAAAATACAGTGTTGTTGAATTGGTTGGTTCAAAATGAAGTTGCAATAAAACAATACGAAATTGAACGATCAACTGATGGAATACAGTTTTTTAGACTTGACGAAGTAATTGCAAAAAACAATGGACAACCAAAAAACAAAAACAACTATATCGACAAGGATGCAAAACCAATTACCATCTATTATAGGCTATTAATTAAAGAAATGGATGGTAGAGATTGGTATTCGTGGATATTGAAAATAACCGGAAATGGAAGTGCTATAAAAGTATATCCTATACCCGTAAAAAAGGAATTTGTAGTAGCCTTTACGCTGCTGAAAAGTGAAACAAAGGAATTGAGTTTACTAAATGCAGGTGGACATTTATTATGGGTAAAATCTTACCAATTAAAAGCAGGAAGCCAACAACTAACTATTGACCTTGGCGATCAGCCCGCAGGCAACTACATACTTAATGGCCTCGACGAAAAAGGCATTCTCATCATAAAACAATAAACCTCCTTTATGAAACCAGCATTGTTCATTTTATCTGTACTTATTTCAACAATTACTCAAGCACAGACAACTCCACCACAAAAACTAAACTACCAAGCAGTAGCAAGAAACGCAGCCGGTACTACTATTGCCAACCAAAATATTGGCGTAAAAATAGAAGTATTAGATGCAGATCAAACAACTGTTGTGTATGCTGAAACCCATACGGTGACTACTAATCAATTTGGTTTATTTACGTTGCAAATTGGCGGAGGCACTACAACCCTTGGAAGTTTTGCAGGCATAAATTGGGGCAGTGGTAATAAATACCAAAAAACCTCTGTAGACCTTACAGGAGGAAAGAATTACCAATTAATGGGCATTACACAGTTTATGAGTGTACCCTATGCCCTGTATGCCGGAAGTGTAGCCAATAATGGAGGAAAAAACACCGTAATATTAACTGATACAGTAAGCAATGCTGGAGCACAAAAAATAATTGCAGAAGAAGTGGGGCCAAATACTCAGGTTCTAAGAATAATTAATTGTACTAAACTTACGAATGTGACTCTTTCGGCCATTACAAGTTTGACAGAACTTATCATATCGCAGAATACTTTATTAAGTACTGTTAATTTGCCAAATTTAAAAATTTGTATGGGATATTGTTCAATTTCTAAGAACCCAAAACTAAATAATTTGAATGTTTCTAGTTTAGAAAAAATAATTTCGGGACGCGCAGGCGGCAACTATGAAGTATTTGAAATTATGGTAAATGGATTTACTAGCTTAACTTTCCCTTCTTTAAAGTCAATTTCCTCAAATATCTATATTTTTGAAAATGCAAATTTTTCATCTATTTCATTTCCTTCTCTAACTGATATAGGTACAAAAATTAATAATAACCTAAGTATAGCTATAATCAGCCCCAAACTATCTTCAATATCATTTCCGGCTCTTAAAAATTGCTTCGGAAATATGAACATTAATAGTGAAATCAAATCCCAATCAATTACTTTACCAGCTTTAGAGTTCATAACTGGTTTGGGATTTAATAACTTCCTATCTTCCTTTTCAGCACCTAATGCTGTATCCATTGGCTCTCTTGGTTTTGGTAAGGGCATTACTTTCTTGAATTTACCAGCATTAAATAAATTGATTAGACTGGAACTGGATTCTTCCAATTTAACAAGTTTGAGTCTGCCTTCTCTAAAATCATTGGAAAGTATTTCATTAAAAAGGAATAGTTTGCTTACAAGCGTTAATATGCCAATCCTGGAATCAATTTATTCAATTAGTGGAATATCATATTTTAGGATTGAAAATAATGCTCAACTCTCATCATTAAATCTACCTAGTTTAAGAAAAATCAATGTTAAAGTAAGTGTTATCAATAATTCAATACTATCTACTGTTGATTTGCCAATTTTGACCTCAATAGAAAATGATTTTGGAATTGTCAACAACCCTTTATTGACCACACTAAAAATCAGCAATTTTACTTCGTTTAAAGGCTCAAAATTCACCTTAAACAATAATAAATTATCCTCTTCAAAGATTAATGCATTATTAAGACAATTGGTTGCTATGTCTCCGGTTTTAAGTCAGAAGACAATTCTACTGAAACAACTTCCGGCGGCCCCACCAAGTGGTCAAGGCGCGGTAGACAAAGCCACTTTGATTTCAAATGGAAATAAGGTTACAACCGACTAATATAATTTACCAAAATTTGCTTATCACAATCGGGTCTTATTGTTCCGCCGCTGATGGTGTTCTTCACTAAAAGTCTTACATGATCAACAATCTTGCAGGGGATGAATCTGCAAGGGAAAAAAAATAATCAAGGATTACAGATGTTGAATAGCAACCAAACTTTCAACCGGAGCAGTCCTTGATTTCATTATAAAACAAAGTAATCCTGCGGAACACCTTCGACTAGCGAGGATTGTCTTACCCTAATAAAACAGACCCCGCATTTGCTATTTCATGTTGCATGGTTGCAAACAAAAACTGCCACTTTAGCACGAAATAGTGGGAGGAAGCATAAAAATTCGGTAAGAATGACCTTCCGCCCACTTTATTTGCCCTTCCGCCTACTTTAAATGAGCTTCCTGCTATTTTAACTATCCAACCTCCGACTATTTTTTTTGTCCCGCCTGCTATTTTTCTTCATCTCTTTATTTTTTGTTGCCAACGGTCTACCTTTTGGCGTGGTTTAACCACTTTTGCACACAACTGGTATAATTTATATTTCGCCTTTGCAGGTGTTTTTCACATGCAAATCTAAACATTGTAGTGGGTCAAAAATAGCCACTTACCCCTCGCCTTAAAAAAACAAGCAAATCAAATTCGCTAAAATTCATAGTCGAATTTTCGGGAAAAATAATAACCCAGTACGTGTTTATAAGAGAAGAACCCATGCAAAGGCGTTTAAAAATTACTTTTTTTTGCTAAAACCTGCAAAGGCAAGATCTGTTGATACCCTCTTCTAAAAATCGGAAAGATTGATACCCATATTCCATTTGAGGGATAAATTCATATTGACTACTACAAATAAAATGCTTGTTTTCAATGAGTTAGATTTTGGCACGCCAAATGCCCTATAAGAGAAAATTAAAAGAAATCCCGAATTAAAAAAAGTGAAATTATGAAATCAATTATCCATGGATTGTTTGTTGTTTTTTCTGCTGTTACCTTGTACTCATGTCAGAAAGCATCAGTAGAAAAAAATGAATTGGCAACTTCTATTACACAAAACAAATTAATCGCCTCGGCAGGTTATATTGAACCTGGGTGTCCTGTAAATTCTGTGAAGTTAATAGCCGGTCAAAATATAAATGCAGGAACTATTGAAACATCGAATGACGATAACTTTATTTATGTAACCTACAAGACAGCGAATGGATATGTACTAAGAGAAACACATTTATACGCAGGTAGTTGCAGTGCCATCCCTGTTAACAGAAAAGGCAATCCTACTCCCGGTTTATTTCCCTATAAAAATACCCATACTAATGCTACTACATTTACCTACCAAATTCCAATTTCAACTATTGGGTTTGGCAAATGTGGTTGTGTAGCTGCCCATGCAGCAGTTGTAAAATTAGGAAGCAATGGAAGTGTGATTGACTCTCAAACAGCCTGGGGAAGTGGAACACCTATTGTGCCTACACAAGGAAATTGGGGTACAAAGTTTGATTATTGCACATGCACAGGTGGCCAATCAAAAAATTAATTTTAATAATCGTATTGTTGTATTTTCCTGAAATAAATTGACAGTTTTAATTAGATCCCAGTTGCTCCGGTAGCTGGGATTTTTTTTCTTGCTGTGGTCTTCAGTTCAAGCCTCGTATATTTACCAGAGATCCCGGTTTTCGTTAACACCGCAGAGTACCTTTTTGCAGAAAACATGCAAACAATATTTTTTTGAAATGTAAACAACTCCATAAAAGAAACGTTTGAAATAAGTTAACACCTACTTCAAATAAAAAAGGGTTGAAAAAATCAGCCCTTATGATAATTTAAATATCTAATGACTAATTGACAATGTAATCGCCTTTCTTATTTACAAAGATCAATGGGAGTTTTTTCTTTTCTTCAAAATAATCAAAAACCTCTTTTATTTTAATCACAAAGCGTTGTAAATCCTGGTTGTCTTTGGTAGTTCTTGCAAGGTATTCAAAGCTTTTCCTGCTGTTGTACCTGATTGGGAAAATATGCACCGGAATAAAATCCTGCCCTTGGTCTTTGGCCATTGTAGCCAATATGTACAATTCTTCAATTTGATCATTTTGCAAAGGAATACAACCTACTGTTACGCAATTACCATGTATATAAATTTCGCCGCCGGGCTTTACAGAATCGCTCAATACCTTGTCCGAAGCATTTGGATAATTGATACCAAGCGACAAATGATAATTACTATTCGGGTTAAACTCATTGATGTAATAAAATCCTTCGGGCACCTGATAATCTCCTTCCATGCGCTTTGGGCCAATGGCCCCCGCCATCGCACAAACCTTGTACGTTTTGAATAATTTATAAGGTTGTACATTATTGTCTCTTACCCAAACCTCCAACTGACTATCATACTTAAAGGACCGAATATATACTTGCTTTGCCGGCCAATGCAACCCTGCTCTAGTAAACTGAATTTTTAATGAGTCCTCTTTTGTACGCAAAGCTGAAGCTACCCGGGTATAAGTTCTTTGGTAATCAACAAATGACGGTTGGGCGACCAAGGATAGAGTGATAAGTAAAGTACTAAAAGTAAATAACAAGTATTTCATCGAATTCAAAAATATTTTATCGGCCCGTATTATTAAACAAAACCTAGTTAAAAGTGCATAAATAACATAAAATAACATTTTTCTATTGTGCAATGTGCATAAGTATGATGGAAATTTCAAGTATTAACTCGCGATAAAAATGAAAAAGGCTACATTAATTTTTTAAATCCAAAAAAGTGAGTGGTATCTTAGCGGCGAATTGATAACAATGAAAGTAGGCATATTAGGAGGCGGTCAGTTGGGTAGAATGTTGTTGCAAACAGCAGCTAATTATCCTGTAGAAACGTTTGTTTTAGAAAATGATAGGGAATGCCCGGCGGCTCATTTATGTCATCAATTTATTAAAGGCGATATCAAGAACTTCGAGGACGTTTACAATTTCGGTAAGTTAGTAGATGTACTTACCATAGAAATAGAAACGTTAAATACAGATGCATTGGAAAAGTTGGAAGCAGAAGGAGTTACTGTTATTCCCTCCAGCTCTGCTATTAAAATCATCAACAACAAAATACATCAAAAGCAGTTCTATGCGGAACACGCTATTCCATCGCCTGCATTTGTTATTACTCAAAATCAGGAGCAATTAAGAAATCATCTTGACTATTTACCTGCAGTTCATAAACTAGCAACCGGAGGCTATGATGGTCGAGGTGTACAATTGCTACATAAAGAAACGGATCTCCAAAAAGGGTTTCATTCTCCTGCTGTATTAGAAAAAATGGTTGATATTAAAAAAGAGATTGCCATCATGGTTGCCATTAACCAAAAAGGAGAAACAGCCATTTATGCTCCTGTAGAAATGCACTTTGATCCGATATTAAACCTATTGGATTTTCAGGTAAGCCCTGCTGACTTGCCCAAAAATCAGCTTTGGAAAGCAGAGGCTATGGCACTTAAAGTAGTGAAGGAGCTAAAAAGCCCGGGGATTTTTGCAATTGAAATGTTTATTGATAAAATAGTTCTGAGCGAAATTCGGTATAAAATACATATACATATTTTAAAATGTATAACTGCAAGAGAGACCCCAAAATTGAGATAATATTTT
>JANPHE010000350.1:0-5231 GCA_031424295.1 Segetibacter sp.
TAAGATATTTCTTTGCATTTTGAGCAAATCAATTCCTAAATGCTTTCATAATTAATTTGGCAAATGAAAAACTAAAGTCTTCAATAAAGACACCCAGAATAATTTATTAATGAAATGTCTAAAAAATATTGTTTTTATATTCCTCCCAAATTCTAAATTTAATTAAACAGAATGCCGTAAATTAAAGGGAAACTCATTGCTATTGGTGGAGCAGAAGACAAGGGAACCAGTGTGGAAAAAGGGATCATCATCCGTAATAATCTGAATTTTTTTGAACTCGGAATCCTCCGTAGAATTGTGGAAGAAGCGGGGGGCTTAAATGCAAGAATAGAAGTTATTACTACAGCCTCCATGATTCCATATGAAGTCGGTAATAATTATTTGGAAGCATTTGGCCGAATAGGTTGCACCGACATTGGAGTAATGCACATCAGAACGCGGGAAGATGTGAATGACGAAGAATACCTTGAAAGAATACAAAAGTGTGACGCAGTCATGTTTTCCGGAGGAAATCAGTTGCGGTTGAGTGCCATTTTTGGTGGAACCGTGTTGTTCAAACTTATCATGCACAGATATATTAACGAACCGTTTATTGTAGCTGGTACTTCTGCCGGTGCTATGGCCATGAGCCATACCATGATATATGAAGGAGATGCTTCTAAAGCCCATTTAAAAGGCGAAGTAAAGATTACAACCGGACTAGGTTTTATGGATAAGGTTATTTTCGACTCTCATTTCGAAAAACGAGGCCGTTTTGGACGGTTATCCCAAGCTGTAGGGGCCAACCCTTCTTGCATTGGAATTGGGTTGGGCGAAGATACTGGAATGCTGGTGACTGAAGGGAACAGAATGGAAGCCATTGGCAGCGGTTTGGTGGTTATAATTGATGGTCACGATATTCGTCATAGCAACATAGCAGATATTCCCGAAGGAAATCCGATGAGTGTTGAAAATATTCGTGTTCATTTATGCGCCAAAGGCAATGGATTTCTGGTAAATGAGAGAAAGTTCGTAGAAAAAATGGCCGCAGAAACTACTCCTTTAATGAAAGATTGGGAATAGCCTGACCAAACCAATTTTCCCATCTAACACAAATACTATTAAGCCTACAAAATACTTCACGTTCTTTGCAGTATGAACCTTACTCCAAAATTACTCTTGTTTGCAACTTTTGTATTGGTCATGCTGCTGATGTCTTACAACTACAGAAAGCGAAAAAAGCGAATAGTTTGTTTTGGTGATTCCATTACCGAACAGGGCAATAGAGGATCAGGATATGTAAAAAAGCTGATTGGTTTTTTGCAAATGGAAGGATTAAGTGAAAAGTATGAAATAATAGGTTCTGGAATAGCCGGCAACAAAGTGACGGATTTGTATGAAAGATTGGCCGAAGATATTCTTTCTAAAGGGGCGGAAATAGTGATCATTTACATTGGTATAAACGATGTATGGCACAAACTGCAGAACAAAGGTACCGATGTAGCAAGCTTTACATATACCTATGAAGCACTTATTGAAAAAATAACTGCAGCTGGAATAAAGATGTTGCTTTGTACGCCTTCATTGATTGGAGAATTGAATAATCATGAAAACCTTCAAGACGAGGATGTAGAACGCTACGCCGAAATAGTAAGAACCATCGCTGAACAGTATAATTTGCCTTTAGTAGATTTGAGAAAATCCTTTCTTGATTACAACCTCATTCACAATACAGCGAACGTAGCTGAAGGTATTTTAACTACCGATGGCGTTCACCTAAATGAAGCAGGAAATAACTTGGTGGCAAAAGAAATATGGAACCTACTAGCACCAGAAATTGCAAAAGTATAGGTAGTGGAAAACACCTTATTTATTTACGATTAAATAAAAAATTGTAATGGGGATGATTGAATTGTTAAACTTCAAATCCTGTAATAAAAAAATTATTCTCCAATTATTTTCTTCAAAATTGCCGACACTTCAACGGGCATATCCATCAGCATTACATGTTCGCCACCTTGTACCGTGTAATCTGCTTTTACGAACTTATATGGTAATAGCTTATCTGCTGTACCATGTATATGAATAACATTTTTGGGCACAACTGTATTTCTCCAATTTAGAATGGCACCCGTTGCCCACCGTGTAAAGGAAGGATCAGAATCTGCTAAAATTTTTAATTGAAGTTTTTGCTGTTCTTCACCTTTTGATCCCAGAATCTTAAGGGCAAATCGCCCCATAACGTTTTTGTTTTTTTGTGAATGGAGTTTATAAATTGGTAAATGGCGCCACATTCGAAGATAAAAAGGGAGTTCCTTGTAAGTTTTTGCACTTGAAACCAAAATTACTTTCGTCCGGGGATGATGAATAGCAATTTCTGTAGCCAACATGCCGCCAAATGATAGCCCTACAATGGTAGCTTCATCATCATTTATTATTTTAAACAGCCTTTCGGAATACGAAGGCAAGGATTCATTTTTTGCCGGAATGGCCCAATCAATAAAAACAGGATTGCAAAAAGACAGATCTAAGAATTTGAAAACTCTTTTATCGGCTCCTAATCCAGGTATAAAATAGACTTTCTTTATGGCGTAAATTTTCGGAAACAAATATACATTAATAGTAAATTAGTTTTTATAAATACAAATTTTTAGAATCAGCTTTTCGCTGTATAATTAAAAGGGGGTGTTGTACTGCATTAATAGAATAAATACGCTACAACAAAATTACATTCATCATTTATTTATTTAAAACTGGATTATTGAACGATGGGGTAATATTTGAAATGCAATAAAATTGACAAATATTTTTTCGCCATTATGCTATTTCGTTTTCGCAAAAATTTCTCCCTTTTTGAAAATAATTCATTAAGTTTATTTTTTTATTTGGAAAAATATTTACAGATTATTTTGATTGTTCAATTGATAAGCAAGCCATTGCTCTTTCAATGATTGAATATAAATGTTAGAATACATAGATTTTTATTCTTGTGTTAAAATGTAGGTAATGATGTTTTTACGTTTTTTTTTCATCTTTTTTTCAACATTTTTATTAATCTCTACATCAAGCTATACACAAACTTGTCCCCCCAACATAGATTTTGAGTTTGGCAATTTCACTAATTGGCAATGTTATATTGGAAGGGTAAAAGAAGTATCCAATACAAATCAGATAAATGTAAACCCTTCACCACCTACATTTAATAGGCACACAATAATCACTGCCGCTACTGTTCCAGCACTAGACCCTTATGGTAGCTTCCCTGTTTTGTGTCCAAACGGCAGTGGCAATTCCATTAAGTTGGGCAATAATAATGACAAGGATAGTGCTGAAAGTATTACTTATGATTTTACAGTGCCAGTTACAAATAATGGTTACAGCATAGTCTATCAGTATGCTGTTGTATTACAAGATCCATCTCATAATGCTTGGGAGCAACCAAGATTTATCTCCAAGGTATTTAATATCACAGACAACAAATACATTAATTGTGCATCGTTCGAATTTGTAGCAAATGGCTCGTTACCTGGTTTTCTACCGGGAAAAGTAGTCAGAAAGGAAGACACAGCAGTTTTCTATAAAAATTGGTCAGCTGTTACCATTAACCTTTCCCAATATCAAGGTAAGCAGATCAGGCTAGAATTTACAACTGCAGACTGTACCAAAGGTGCACATTTTGGGTATGCCTATGTTGATGTAAATACAGGGTGCACTTCGGTTATTACAGGAAATAAATATTGTCAGGGAGCATCATCTGTTTCAGCTATCGGGCCTTCTGGATACCAGGCTTATGCATGGTATAATCAGAATTTTACACAGCAATTGGGAAACCAGCAGACTTTGACAATTAATTCCCCAACCGGAGGAACTAGAATAGTTGCATTGGATGTTCTTCCATTTAATGGTTTTGGATGCAGGGATACGCTCTTCACCAGTATAGTGGAATTGCCGTTGCCAAATGCAAATGCAGGTCCGGACAAAGGTATTTGTAAGCTATCTTCAGTTTCTATTGGAACTCCAGCTTTGCCAAACAATAGCTATGCTTGGACTCCCGGCGGAGCTACAAGTGCAGTTATTAGCGTTTCACCAAGTGTACTTACGGATTATTTTCTTACAGTGACCAACGACACCAGCGGTTGCACAAGTAAAGATACCATTCGAGTGCAGCCATCTGTTTTGGACACAACACTTAAAGTAGTTGGCAGCTTATTTTATTGTAATGGTAAACCTCCTTTAACAACACTAACCGCAAATCCGGGATATACATCTATCCAGTGGTTTAAGAATGGGATTTCAATAACTGGAGCAACGAATATTAGTTATTCTCCAATTACTGGCGGTCTTTTTCATGCTGTTTTAAAAAATGCATGGTGTACCGATAGTACAAGAAAGATTGACCTTAAAGTTGCGCCGCCGGTTTCTGTTTCTTATAATATAAATGCGGGTAACCAATGTTTTAGAAACAACCTTATCCAATTAACCAACTCAACTTCTTCAATTGATAGTCTAACTTATCTTTGGAATTTTGGTGATGGAGGATCCTCAACAATACGAAATACTGCTCATGCCTATTCAGCACCTGGTTCTTACAATGTATTGCTTATTACTACTGTTACACTTGGCTGTAAGGACACACTTTCAAAACCAGTAAACATTTATCCAAATCCACTTTCAGGCTTTAATGTCAACAATGCTGTACAATGTATTTCAAATAATTCCTTTATTTATACAAATAATTCAACAGTTACTCCAGGTACGCTTACATACCAATGGTTGTTTGGAGATGGGGGCAATTCAACTGCAACCAGCCCAACACATAGTTATGCAGCATTCGGATCTTTTTCGGTCAGGTTGGTTGCCACATCAAATAATGGATGTACAGATACTATTTCTAGGCCCATTACGATTAACCCTAAACCTACGGTCAGCTTTGCACCCAATGCTCCGCAGTGTGTGAACGGGAATAGTTTTGCTTTCAACAATACTTCTAGCATCACCGCAGGTACATTAAGTTATCAGTGGAATTTTGGCGATGGAACAGTTTCAACTGCCACCAGTCCAACTCATACATTTGCGACACCAGGTACTTATACCGTTAAGTTGATTGTAACAAGCAACAATGGTTGCAAGGATAGTTTGCCACAAACAATTATTGTCAATGCAAAACCAACAGTAAGCTTTGCACCCAATGCACCGCAGTGTGTGAACACCAATAGTTTTACTTTCAACAACACTTCCAGCATTACCGCAGG
>JANPHE010000351.1:0-1814 GCA_031424295.1 Segetibacter sp.
AATTTAAGAAAACCTCACTTTTAAGCAGAGCAAAATCTATTGCTTATGACTTTGCAATGGCTATTCCGGCTGTATTAATTTGTATTTTCACAATAATCCCCTATTTACCAATCTCTAAACAATTTACAAAAGAACTACTGCAACTTACAAGAGCAATTACTCCCAATCAAAATTCTTACAATATTGTCAATAATTTTCTAAACGATTTTTTGAATACACCTAGAGTTGGCCTACTTTCTTTTGGTTTTATTTTGGTCATTTTTTATGCATCCAATGCCATGCTTAGCATTATAAAAACATTTGACATCTCCATCTACAGCCAACGGAGAAAAATGAATTTTGTAAAAAAACGCATCAAAGCCATTAGACTTACGGTTGTAGTTTTGCTCATTTTTGTTGCCACCATCATTCTTTTGATAGGACAAGGCTTAATTTTGGATTACTTGATTAAATGGCTTCATTTAAAAAAATCGCACGTTTTCTGGATAGCTGCTC
Source organism: Segetibacter sp. (assembly GCA_031424295.1). Classification (GTDB taxonomy): domain Bacteria; phylum Bacteroidota; class Bacteroidia; order Chitinophagales; family Chitinophagaceae; genus Segetibacter. Next base: position 496 of record JANPHE010000351.1, read on the forward strand.
TAAAATGGATACTGACTATCCTATTGTTTTTTTATTCCATTTCATTCATTTACAAGTATGCCCCTTCTGTAAGAAAAAGATGGCGGACCATTTCGCCGGGATCTGTAATTGCAACTTTTTTAATGGTGGCTACTACCATTGGCTTTTCTTTTTGGGTCAACCATTTCAATAATTTTAATAAAATATACGGTTCACTAGGATCTATTTTGATTTTTATGATTTTAATTTACCTTAATTCTTTAATTCTGCTTTTCGGTTTTGAACTAAATCTGAGCATTTCAACGCTAAAACCTGAAGCTGCAGAAAGAAGAAGAATACATGTAGAATCGGTAAAGCTTAAAAACAACTAAATAAAACAGTACATTATGAAAACAATACTGCTCGCAATTACAACCCTGTTGTCCATCCAAATTGCATTTGCACAGGTTCAAAAACTACCTATTGGCGCTGCTATTCCAATGGCAGATGTAAAAATGAAGTCTGTTGATGGTAAAGAATATTCAGTAAAAGATGTAATGGGAAAAGCTGGTGTTTTGGTTATTTTTAGTTGCAATACTTGTCCTTATGTAGTTAAATATCAAAGCCGCTCAAAGCAAATATTAACTGCCGCAAAAGAAAAAGGATTTGGCATTATTATCATCAACAGCAATGAAGCGTATAGAAAAGAAGAAGACTCTTATGATGCCATGAAAGTGTATGCCAAACAACAGGGATATAAAGACGTTCCATATGTTGTGGATGTTAACTCAGCAGTAGCCGATGCATTCAATGCCAACCGTACACCGGAATGCTTTGTGTTTGATGTTGCAGGAAAGCTAGTTTATCATGGTGCAATAGATAGTGAACCAAACAACCCTTCTACAACTGAAACTACATTACTAAACGCCATTAGAGAAGTATCTGACGGAAAAGAAGTATCTGTAAAAGAAAGCAGATCCATTGGCTGCTCCATAAAGAGAAAAGAGCAGGAGTAATAGCAACTATGGTTGTATTAGCATTCTGACCATGCAGGTTCTTCACTAATAGCCTACAATGTAAGTAAGTTTGCAGGTGAGGCACACTTTGCAAAGGCGCTGCTTAGCTACTCCTTTTACTAACATCCACTTAGGCAAAACGATCAGCACCATGCCTTTTGAACATAGCACCTTCAGGTGGTTTAGTACCAGCATCTGCATGCTGATACTGATAAACCTATCATCAAATTCTATTCACCATTGAAATCTATCTACACTCTTTTCATTCGTGACACACCCCTGCGCGGACAAAAAAGCCCCGGACTTAAGTAAAACAACATAGGGTCCATTTTTGGAGACCCTATG
>JANPHE010000352.1:0-1545 GCA_031424295.1 Segetibacter sp.
CCGAAGCGGAGGCCCGTTGCCACTCGTAGTCTTCCACACACGCCGGGTCAGGGAATGAACCTTCATTTAACATATTCAAATTGGCTGATTTTTTTGTTGTTATTTCAAACCCAAGACTAAAGTTATTATCGCCAAAAAAGTTATCTGCTAACTGGGGGCTTAGCATTAGTTCAACCGTACGCCTTCCTAAAATTTGCTTGTCATTGTATCTTCCGCCATTCAATAACATTTGAAGAAAAATGGCATAATCAAATGCTGTTGAAGATAATCCGGCCCCGCCTGAAAAATAAGTTTTGGGAATTAGAGGATAATTTGGATTTATATTCTTAAAAGTTGGAGACCACTCAATAATTTTATGATTTTTATCTTCAGTATAAACAATAGGCAATCTATCAGCCTTTGCTGCCGGAACATTGAAATAGGTATCCTTCATGCCAAGTGGCTCAAAAATATTCTTATTGCAATAGGTTTCTAATGACTCGCCACTTATAATTTCAATAAGACATCCTAACAAGTCAGAATTTAAACCATAGGTAAATCTTTCACCGGGATTGTGAAGTAGCGGCAATGTTCCCAATGCTTTCATTTTAGCCAATAGATTTTCATTAAAATAGCCTAATCCAGATGGAATACCATTTTTTGCATAAACAGCTTTCATCGTATCAGAACCTATTGCTGCATAATCAATACCTGATGTGTGCGTTAATAAATCCCGAAATGTAATTTCACGTTTACTCTCAATTGTGGTGTAGCTTGAATCCAAAGCATTAAAACTTTTGATCACTTTTGGATTTTTATACTCAGGGATAAAGTCTGAAATATGCTGGTCAAGACCCAGCTTCCCCCTTTCAAACAATTGCATAATTCCCAAACTTGTTATGGCTTTGGTTTGGCTCATGATCCTGAAAATAGCATCAGCCTGCATTGGCTTTTTACTCGAAAGGTTTGAATAGCCACTCCCTTTATGATACACAACCTGGTTGTCTTTGACTAAAATTACAACAGCACCAACTAACCACTTCTTATACTCATATTGCTGCAACAGTGTATCAATCAGTGTCAATCGTTCATAATTAATAGCATTGTGATTTTTTACTATTGGTGAAAGGGTTTGTGAAATCGCATTTTGAAGCGTAAGTAAAATGAGAATAATGCTGAGGATGTTTTTCATATTTTAATTTAGATTATTTTACTTGTTGCCCTGATTTTTTTCTGCCCGTAATGAGTTTGTCATATAATGGCTTATAGCAAAATCTTAGCTCAAAAAAATAGTGTGTATCTGAGATGTAGCATAAAAATAGGCTGAATTTTACTCTTTCTACCAATGCCGCCAAAAAATATTGATTTACAGTTTATTAACGACAAAATAGGTCGTTCAATATCCATTTGCAAACGCTTATAAGCAACATTATACGCAATTAAACGAATAAATACCGACTCCCGGTTTTTGGCCAACCCATCTTTGCATCGTCAATGGCAATAAGCCGAAATTTAAAAACATTAAAAGACGAACATTATGAACGCAATGAAGAACAAAGTACAATT
>JANPHE010000353.1:0-7081 GCA_031424295.1 Segetibacter sp.
CATTCAAATCAAAATATACTTTTACTGGAACTGGTGCTACTTCTACATCCCATTCAACTATCGCCTGGTTATAACATTTTTCGTTTAAATAGTTTTTGATTAGGGCTTCGTCAAATGGAGGAGTGGTGTACTGAACAATACCATAGATGTCCATTGAGTTTATGGTGATAACCTTTACCGATTATATTATTTTTTTATACGTTACCACATTCAAATTGCTCAAGTTTTGCCCCGAGGGAGCAGTGCAAAATGCTTGAACTTGCGTTTCAAATTTTGTGTCGGGTAATAAAATTGGTTTTCCATTTATTTGTAAATTAAACGTAGAAGCTGGCGGTTTAGATGGACTGATTGTTAATTTAGTATTATCCAATATCTTTAAGTTTACCTTGTTATAAAGCGCATCAGCTCGAATATTTACTACCACTTTATCATTATTGTTTTCTTCTAAAGATTTCCATGGTGTATTGGGCGTGGTATGATCATCAAATCCATATTTTCTTGATGCATCTTCATCAAATTTTACTTGATAGGGACAATCAATAACATTTTCTGTACCATCATCCGCCAATGTAGTTTGTTTTATATCCGGTCCATTGATATTTGCGCCATCATTGCGTACCGTACCTTGGTCTATCTTAGGCGGTACCCAACCGTTTGGGGCTATACCGCCACCTCCACCCCAACCATCTTCTTCGTTTACAATAGTTGTGTATCTAATATCCGGACCACTGCCACCTGCATGATAACTATCCCATGGTATAGCACCAACGCCACTACCCCAACCGCTGCCTAAGGAGATGTGGATGTTGCCTATCCAACCAAAAGCCCACTGCAAAAAGGTACAATTAACCATCATAATTTGACCGTAACCCATATCTTTTTTACACCAAATTTTTGCAGCAGTTTGTTCCATTTGCCAGTTTATATTGCCAGTCTGCCTACTATTCATAAAATCTGATGTAGTTAGTCTGGTAAAGTTAAGCGTTGTATCTTCATCCTGCGCTATACTCGTAAATAACGACAGGTTAAAAATTAGTACTAAAAATAATTTTTTCATAGTCTGAACGGTTATTCTTTTACAAATGCAATGGTTTCGGTTTTTTGACTGGTAGCAATGCTTAGCATATATATGCCGGGGGCTACCAAATCTTTGTTGATGGTTACTAGTTGCTTGCCTGCTTGCAGGTTGGGGGCTACCATAGTATATACCAACCTGCCCGAAGGGTCCACTATGCTTATTTTGGCCATGCCTGCTTGTGCCATGGCAAAGGCTACATTAAACCTACTGTTTACCGGATTGGGGAATATTCTGATTGACGCTTCTTTTTTTACCCGGCTATTGCTCGTATTTTTTGGCTGTAGCAGCCTAAAGCTGATGGGCTTTTCGGTTTCTCGGGTGTAGGTATTGTACAACTGCAGTGTGCCGGTTAGCACCACCGTATCCGCCAATTGATGCACCATAAGCCGAGATGTTTTAAACAGTAGTTGGGGCTTGTTAGATCTATACTTATTATTGGCATCCATACTTGTTTGGGTAAATACCAGTTCGTTGCCCTGTTGTATGGCTTTTATGGGTATAGGTGGTTGTTTGCCTTGTTGCCACTGCCCGGTTAGGGCATTGCCATTTGCTGATAAAGTGAGGCCAAGTGGGGTTGTTTCTAATACATATTTTCCACTGTAATCGTATTGGGTAAGTGTGCCTATAAATGCTCCATCAATTTGTGTAAACCTTGTGGTGGGTGGTATCGTTTTAAAGTGTTGTTTAGCCACAGGCAAATCTTCGGTAGGTATGGTACTTATTTTTTTAGCCCTGCCTCCACCTATACTTGACCTTGCACCTGTATGGCTACTAGTATCTGCATAGGCAGCTAACTCTGCATTGGCTTGGTGATAGCCTAACTTACCCGCACTGTCTATATAGTAGGTGGCACTATCGCTATTGGTAGGTACACTAAATCCATATTTGTAACAAAGGCCGGTAAAATACATGCAGTCGGGCCTGTTTACATGTATGCCTTGCCTAAACAAGGCGAGTGCTTCGGTATAGCTTTGGCTACAACCCAAACCTTTGTACCGCATATACCCAAGCGCAAAGTAAGCACTGGGTTCATTGGCAGCCAGGCCGTTGCTAAAATAACCAACTGCTTTAGCATATCCGCTACTATCTGTGCTGTGATGCTTTTGCACCATGCCGAGGTTTACCCATGCTTTGGTATAGCCACTGTCGGCCGACTTTTGCAGCCAATGTTTTGCCAGTAAGGCGTTGGTATCTACTCCTAATCCTTTAGCATACATCAGCCCTATGGCATTCATGGCTTTCGCTTCGCCGCTGCTAGCCCGCTGCATAAAAAGCGTAAATGCCTTGGTAGGGTTATATAATTTATAGGCACCGGTAAGGTATATCATAGCACTATCCGCCTTTGTGCTATCGCTTTGGGCATTAGAATGCCCTATGATAGTTAAGGATAACAGTAATATTATTAGCTTCTTCACTTGTTTACTTTTTATTGATTTATGTTTCAAATTTTCACCATTCACCTTACCACTGATAAAACAAATCAGGCGTATCTGCATACGGTGTTCTGTACTCCCAACGTTCTAATAGTAGGCGCATTTGATCGGGCATTACCTCTTGAATCCTTCTTACTGCCAGGTACTGTTCTTCTTGCGACAAAGCATACCTATAAAAAGCTATTAAAGTTGCCAAATGATAGTTGGTTAAAGTCAAGTGTGTATTGGAAGAATCGAAGTTGACTTCCAATCCATTTTTTACCAACTCTTTCCAATCCAGCACTGCCATATTAGTGGCTGACCCATAAAACTTAGAAGTGAGTACATCGGTATATTGGTCTGTTGAAAGTATGTTGGTCAATCGTTCGCTTTCAAATACTTTGGAATCATATTCACCTGCCGGGTTTTCATTTTTGTATTCCAACTTCATGGCATTCAGTTGATCCAATGATATTTGCAATTGGTCTTTCTGATCACCGGTAAGCCCTAACTCAAGCGATAGTTTAATGGCAATATCTATTTGAGATCCGTTGTTATAATTACCATCCTTTGCCAGTATGCTGTCTATTGGTGGTTGATACAGCGCAATGATCATGTCAACCATACTATCTTTTGTTGGTGTATAGTCAGGATACAGTTTGTTTATCAACGCCAACGACCGTTCGCGGTTGGCTATATAAGGACTGATTTGTTGCACTGCATAAGATGAAATTTTATCTCGTTTAACCATGCCTGCTATTGCAAGTTGGCTAGCCGTTAGTACATGGGTGTATATTTCTTTTCCGTATAGGCATGCATAATACAGGGTATCTGCAGGTGTATTAAAAACATGGTTAAATGCACTGTCAAAAACATCGGCAAAAGACCTATACGGATACTTCATACAATCAGCGTAATAATGTCGTGCAACAGTACCTTTTTTACTAGTGTCTAGTGTTTGCACACTATCCAGGTAATGAAAGGTAGATGCCAGGTAGCTTCCACCTGCAGCTGCATGATGATAAACAGACAATAAGCTATCGTACACGTAGATGATTTGTGACAAATTATTATTTCGGATGGTTGTATCTGTGTGCCTTTGCCAAATACGCTCTATCTGTATCTCTCTCCATCCATATATGTCGTTGAAATAACGGCGCATGATGCTATCAGTATTATACTTATACTGTATCATATCAGCAGTTAGCCTTGCAGTAGTAGCCGCTCTTCCGCCACCATTTTTTATATAGTATTCATCTGCTCGGGGCATGGTTAACAAGCTATTAAAATAACCAATGTTTCTACGCTTCATACTGTCCACATAGGTCACTCCATTACCATTCAAAATAGCCGCAGACAATTCCATTTCCTGACTTTTATAAATGTCTGCCAACAAGATTTGTTCAGCAGAAGTTAAAGCCACTTTTGTAGCCACATCGTACACTTTAATGATTACCGAAGGCGGATAACTGCTCAGGGAAGCTGTATCAATTGTTTGCGCTTGGGTGTGTACACATATTGCAAAGCAAAGAATCGAAAAAAGTCTATTTTTCATGAAGGGTTGTTTTTTAATTTTTATAACGATTTATAAGTATCCTACATTTTATATATTCACCGTTGCTTTTTAATGTAATTGTATAAAGTCTTTTCTTGTTTGAACTGTTTTTTACAAATCTGTCTAACCATTTTTTTTTTGAATAAATTGGCAAAAATGATTACTTATTATTTTGAAAACGAAACTACTCCAATTAACAATGCCAGACAACGGGTATTTTTCCCGCAAAACGTGGGAAAAATACCCATTGTTTTTGTAAAAAAAAAGTTGTATAGCCGAATTTGTTGTAACCCATTTTTTTGCACTTGCATGGATTCTACACATGAAACCTTCCCACATTGTAGCCTATTGGTTAATCATTCCAACAACTGCGTAAAAAGAATGCCCACAGCGGTGCAAAGGCACAAGGTTCACCCTAGCCTAAACCCCAGAACCTATTATCATTCCCCCTCTTAATCTCCCCTTCGTTCAACAAAGTCATTTTACATGCAGCATGATCCATTTTTCGTTACAAAATGCTAAAATGGCGCTCCGAAATGCCAAAGTGGCTCCGGAAATGCCTTCGTACCGATCGGAAATGTCTTCGTACAGACCGGAAATGGTTTAGTACCGACCAAAATAGGCTTCGTAGCGACAGGAAATTCTATCGTACCGACCGAAAAAAGCTTCGAAGCCACCGACAATACCTTAGTAGCGCAGGTTGATGCTTTAGTACTGCCAAATAAGGTTTGCGTACTGATCGCTTTCCGCTTATTGCCATCAACCTGGATAGCTATAGCGTGCCTTGGTGCATTACCGCCTGTCGGGGCAAGCAACACAGATTGATGATACATTAAACTATTTAATAAATTTTTAACGATTGTGATTAATTACTAATGTAAAATATTTTTTTACTTTAGGTAACTAAAATTTATAACATGCGTACAAATCCTGTAAAAGCAAAGTACCACGGTGCACTGTCAGACATGCTGCACAATGGTTTAGACCTTATTTCATTCGCCAACCGCGATATAGATGAGTTTAGAAAAATGGGCATTGAACCCCCTTTTTTAGATGAACTAAAAACAGATATAGTAGAACTTCAAAATGCGCCTGATGACGTAGAAGTGCTAGGTGAGCAAACCCCCTTTACCGAGGAGAAAGTTGCACTGGCAGTAGAAATAAAAGATAACATACGTGCCATTATGCAGCGTGCAGAAAACAAATGGGGTACAGGTAGTGCCCGCTATAGGCAGTTTGGTACTACCGGCCTTAGCGAATTGAAGGATAATGACCTGGAGGCATGTGCTAAAAGGGTACTGCGGGTGGCAGAACGCAACCTTGCCGACCTGGCAGGGCTTACTAAAGATGACTTAAATACATTGGCAACGCTTACTACTAATTTTCATTCGGCTAAAGAATCGCAGCACGATGCTAAAGCGAACCGCGATATAAAAACTGAAGACAGACAGATAACAGCTAACGACATCTACGATCGGCAAGTGATTATAGCCAATACCGGCAAGCGTATTTGGGAAAATAAAAGTGAGGCTAAGTACAATGATTATGTTATTTACGATACGCCCACACCACCACCACCCACACCACCTGCTTAGTCACTTTTTTTATGGTTATATCAAAACCGGCACCTGTGGTGCCGGTTTTTTTTGCCCTGCCAATATCTGCAATCTGTGATTTGTGCCATAGCCCAAGCCCCCGGCATGGGTATTCTCTTGAGCATTTAGTTTTTATCTTGTACTTTTAAATCTTTAAGGAGCAGCAGTTTCAGGCAGGTCAAACAACAATGCCCCAACTGCACAAAGCCCTGTTCATTAGTACAAATTGTAAGACACCATAACAGACGAACATAGACGAATGAAATATAAAAACATAAGAGAAGAAGAACTTAAAAACAAAGTAGGTGCGGACTGGTTTAAATCATTTGACACGACGGAGATTTTAGGAAACGTAGACTTTACAGTTTTCCCAAAACAAGATAGCATTTTCGGTAGGACACCCCTACTTTGGGCTGAAGCAAAAACTGGCAACTTTGACGTTCCTACAATGTTTGTTCAATTAGTTCTCACAATCGGAAAAGCCCGAACTTTTGACAAAACATTGCCTCCTGCATTTCTTGGAGCTTTTGACTTTAAAAAAATTGCTTTTGTTTCGTATATCAGCATTCAAGACATTTTTTACATCAACGATTTTAACTGGAACGTAGCACCAAGCAATCACGACACAAAAGAATTTAAACTCATCAAGGATAGAATTGAAGCAACACTAAAACAAAATACTTACATATACGATTATCAGGCTGACGAAAAAGACCTAAAAACATTTATTGCAAACAACATCGCAAAAGCAACAGAAGCGAGTAAAATAAAAATTGACAAGAATAATTTCATCCCAATATACTTGCGTTGGCTTGACATCGTAAAACCAGTTATTGACGTAAACTGGGACGACCTAAAAAAAGCAAGTATTTTAAACAGCGACTTTTATTTAGCTGACTTGTTTGTTGATGATAAAGACACCAATAAAATTGAAGACGACTCTTCAATAAGAGATAATCTATTTGTAATTTTTCAAAATCAAGGCTATAAAATTGAGAAAGAAAACATCAAGCAAATGTTTGATGCGACAATCAACATACGAAACAAAGAAACCTATTTACAATTTTGGAAACGCTACAAACGTCCGCCAATAAAAGAATTTCAGAACTACATAATTGAGCGCAGGGATTTACTTGTTCCGCAAGACATCAGAGAACGCAAAGGTGCATTTTTTACTCCTCGACAATGGGTAGAACTTTCACAAAAATATTTGTCTGACTTGCTGGGTGAAAATTGGCAAGAAGAATATTATATCTGGGACTGTGCCGCTGGCACAGGCAATCTTCTTGCGGGTTTAACCAACAAATACAATATTTGGGCAAGCACGTTAGACCAAGCAGATGTAAAAGTAATGCACGACCGTATTGAACATGGTGCAATCCTATTAGAAAATCACGTTTTCCAATTCGACTTTTTGAATGATGATTTTTCAAAACTTCCA
>JANPHE010000354.1:0-7311 GCA_031424295.1 Segetibacter sp.
GTTGAATCAAAATTGGGTGGAAGGATCATCCAAACCAACATTTTTTTGCCATCAGTAGTCGTTACATACCTACGGACAGTTTTACTCAGTGTAATTTTGTTGTAAATCGCATCATTGATATGCGATAGTTGCTGCATAGAACCTGAAGTAAGATCTACAGTATACAATTCCGCAGCATGGTTCATATCGGTTCTTGTAACAACCATCGTGTTGCCTACCTGTCCAATGATGCCAGAAATATCAAAATCGCCAAAGGTAATTTGTTTAACCTGCGGTACTTTCTTATTCATACCCGGAAAATCAACCACAAACAATTGCAATGTTCCATCTACAGGGGCATTGAAGTAAATATTTTGTCCATCTTTACTCCATTTAAAACCTTCAACAGTGCCATCCCAATTGTCGGTTAGGTTTAAGGTATAGTTTTCAATTTTTACAACTATATCCTGCTTGTCTGCTTCATACCCATCCCGCTTCATACTTAGCCAAGCTAATTTACCTTTACTTGAAAATGCAGGGTTAACATCGTAACCTTCCATTCCATCAGATAGATTGGTTGTAATGCCGGTACTTGTATTGTAAAGAAATATGTCTGTATTGGTACTAAGTGCATATGCAGTTCCGGACTTTGCTTTGGTTACATAAACGATGTTGCCATCAGGAGTCCAGATGAAATCTTCATCGCCACCAAACGGTTTTTGAGGACAATCGTACATCAGCCCGCCCATAATATCCTTTTTTGCTTCAGGCTTTCCAACAGGATGAACAAAGACATGGCTAAAGGCACCATCTTCCCATTCATCCCAATGACGATAGCTTAGCTCATCATATATTTGCGCGGTTGATTTGGATAGTTCAGGATAGAAATCTTTTCCTGCAACCTTTTTCATCTGTACATCGTCTGCCTTGATTTTGAATTTTCCATCCGGCGAAATCCGATCATTTTTAACGTACTCCGTTCCGTCAATTATTTCTTTGGAAACATAGTCCTTGAGCGAAACCAAATAAGTTTTTTTGGTGCTTTTATTTGCATCTACATCAGGGGTACTTACAGTATATACAACACCCGATTCATCCTTGGTAATTCCTGTTACATTTATTCTGCCTAATGTCCAAAGCAACTTAGAAGTCATCTTTTCCTGAGCACTGGAGGTTAATGCAATAAAAGTAAATGCAAGCAACAATGTCTTGTTTTTCATTATTTGATAATTTTTAAAAGAGACGGGAAGTTACAGAGAAAAACTATCCATCAAAAAGATTATCATTTTATGTATTGGATTTTGAGCCGTTGATTAGTAGTTGACCAACTTTCAATCAATTTTAATACAATGAGTTGGTAAACATTTTTGAAGCAAGATCAGAGTCGTGATCATAAATATCATTTCTGAAGTTTAAAATTCCCGCTTCATTTACCCAGGCTGTAAAGTAGGTTATTTGAATTTGTATTGGAAATTTTACCTGTACGTATTGTTCTGCTCCTTTGTTCATGGCATCACCAATTTTTTCAGGTGTCCATTCTGCTTGATTTCGCAATACGTAGGATGCAAGTTTCATTGGGTCCGACAGACGGATACATCCATGGCTGTACGCTCTGTTGTCAGCATTAAAGAGTGTCTTCGCAGGTGTATCATGAAGATAAATGTCGAAGTTATTCGGGAATAGAAATTTTACTTTGCCCAATGAATTTTTTTCGCCGGGTAGCTGCCTTATTACTGGTAAGCCATCTTCATTTCCGGTTATTTCCATATTATTTCGTTCAAGATAACCGGGGTCTTTTTGCATAGAAGGCAATATTTCGTTCTTTATGATGTTGGGTGTTAGATTCCAATAAGGGCTAAATACCACCTGGTTAAGCATACTTGTAAAAAGCGTTGTATTGTGTCCCTCTTTGCCAACAACCACTGGCATTTCAAATATCTTCTTTTGCCCCTCATTTACTCGCAATACAAAAGCAGGAATGTTGATGACAATAAGGTTTGAATCATCCTCACCCAAGCGCCACCGCATTCTGTCCATATTAATCAGCAACTGTTGTATACGTTTTACAACTGGTATATTCATATCTTCTAAAAGCGCTTTTGAAATAATGCCATCTGCGGTTATTCCATGGCTAGATTGATATTGCTTAATTGCTTTTTCCAAGTTGTCGTCAAAGTTTGTTGAAGTGTCAAGAAGAGGCAATTCGCCGGTTATAAACAACCTTGATTTAATAGTTTTAACCAATGACAATGATTCGCCTTTAGAAATTTTTATGTTTTTTAATTCTATTGGTTGCCAACCCCCTTTGCGGGCAAATTCCAAATATTTCTGCAAATGGTTTTGCATAAGTTTAAAAGCCGGGTTTTTGTCTGCAAAGTATTTGTTGCTTTTATGTTTTTTTGAAACGATGGAATCAGCTATGTAGAGTGTTTCACCCTTTTTTAAAGGAACAAATCGTTCCATTTCTTTTCTTTTAATTTCCCCATGCTGGTAGTTGTTTAAAATGTATTTAATGAAGTGTTGCGTCAATGTTATTTCCGTTTTCACATAGAATTTGTTACTTGCAACAACAGTGGCTGTTTCATCAATAAGTATTCTATTCATTTTTTTTTCAAGATCCTGATAAAACGATGAACTTTCATTTTTAACGGCACTGTTGTATTGCTCCAAATACCAAAAGCTTCGGCCTTGTTCCGAAAGTCCCTTGCTGGAGAACCACGCAAATTGATAGTTCCTGGCATTGTAGAAAAATCTTATGCTTCTGGTATAGTCTTCATCAATACTGTTATCAGATATGTACTTTTCTACGGCTAAACTGTCCAGGAAAATATCAGAGAAAGCTTGTTTTTTGTCTATGTTGTAATCCCTGTCAGTAGTAGTGTTTTCAAATTCATTTTTTGTACGGCAAGCATTTAAAAAAATCAAAATAATTCCGAATGCAAATATTCTATTCATACCAAAGAAATACAAAGTTTATACCTAAGAAAACTGTTCTAACTTCTGTAGAATTATAAGCCCAGTATCTCTAATAGGACTAATTATTCCCCAAACACTATTGACGTATTGCTCATTTGTTAATTTAAACCAAATGTAGTTTTAGAAAAATTTAGGAGAAAATTTAGAAAAAACTTGTAAAATTATTTTGTAATCATTTTCTGCATTTCATTTATTAGCATACGCTAATTTCAACAGCCGAAAAAAGCAATGAATGACAATTGCATGAAAACTACTCATTGTCTTTCTGCTTTTATCATCAAAGTATTTTCAATATAGATTATCGTGTTTAAAAGTGAGTAAGCTGATATAACGACCAAAATTCAAGGTAGGTGTAAAACTTATAAAAAAAGTAATTCCAGCAGATAGCTAGTTATAAAATAAACTCAAAACAAAGTCTATTATATCCAATAGTTTCCTTGCTGCTCCAATTAAAATACCATTACTTCACATTTTTACGAAAACTGCAAGCTTGTATGGAAGAAATGGAAATACCGAAAATAGAAAAAGATAGTACAGAGGTTGCTTTCAAAGCCATCATTTTTGATATGGACGGTACTTTATTAGAAAGTACTGAAGCCGATTATCTTGCCTGGCAAAGAATATTTGAGCGTTACAATCAGCATTTAGATTATGAAAAGTATGTTACCATGCTAGGCATAAGAAGTATGAATGTTATCACAGATTTCCTTGGTTTTAAAGATCCCGAAGATGTAAGTAGAATATTAATTGAAAAATTTGAATGTTTTGTAGAAGTTGTGAACGAAAAACCTGTTGAACCCGTTCCATTCGCCGGCGAATTTCTTAAAGCAGTTGCAAATTCTAATCTGAAAGTAGCGCTTGCAACTAGTTCCCGAAAAGAAAAGATGAATCTTTTACTTACTAATTTATCATTCATTCATTATTTTGATGCTATTGTAACAGGCGAGGAAGTACACAAAGGCAAACCCGAACCTGATATTTTTCTATTGGCTGCGGAAAGGTTGGGCATTAGACCAGTTGATTGCGTAGTAATTGAAGACGGCCCAATTGGAGTAACTGCTGCTAAGAAAGCAGGTATGAAATGCATAGCTATTACCGCAACAACGCCAGCAAATAGATTGCACGAAGCTGATCTGGTTATAGAAAGTTATGAAGGGGTGGAATTGTCAGAATTATTAAACAAATTATGAATCAATAACCAGCTACCTTAATTGTTAGCGAGAAATTGATTGGCGCACTCATTTTAACTAAGCACCAACTTGCTCTTCGATTTCGTTCATGTTGATAGCTGTATGGCTTTCTTCATAAACACATGCCCCGCTTTTTATTACTAGTATTTGAGGGCTTTCATGAAAAACAGAAAATTCTTCTGCTACTTTGTTGCTGATGTTTCTGTGTGTTATCAGATCTAGGTAATAAAAGTCAGTATTTGCCGGAGCATCACTTCTTTCAAGCCGATTTTTTGCCATGGAACTTACACTGCACTTTGTGCTGTGTTTAAAAATTGTCTGCGGCTTGTATTGGCTTTTTTCAATTATTTCATTTATCTGATCTTCGTGCTTCAGCTCAATCCAATTCATAAGGGAATAATTAGGTAAAATAAAAGTAAATAACTACCTGAAATAGCGCGGATTGGTAGTCGGGCATCCTTTTCTTGATGAAGAACATGAAGTACACAATGCGCCTGCGAGAAAAATAATAAGTATAGCTTTCAGTGAAAATTTCATCATTATAATGTTTTGTTTATTTATTAAGAGATGAAAAAAGCAAATGAAAAGTTTCAGAAAGTGAATTATTTATGTACTTCCGAAAATTTAATGCTCATTTCACAGTATGTTTATTGCCTATTTTGCAAAGAATATCAAAGATATAAAATTAAATGAAAGTTCACTTCATATCTATTGGTGGCAGTGTGATGCATCAATTGGCAATTGCCCTTCATAGGAAAGGCTATATAGTAACGGGAACTGATGATGAAATATTTGAACCGAGCAGATCTAATTTGGAAAAGGAGGGCTTACTGCCATTAGCAATGGGTTGGCAGCCAGAATTGATCTCATCTGACATCGAAGCGGTTATACTGGGAATGCACGCCAAAAGTGACAATCCTGAAATTCAGAAAGCCAAGGCTCTGGGTTTGAGTATTTATTCTTTTCCGGAGTATATTTATAAGGAAAGCATTCAAAAAAAACGGGTTGCAGTAGGGGGTAGTCATGGAAAAACTACCACTACCAGCATGATTATGCACGTGTTAAAATCAGCACAAAAAGCTTTTGACTATTTAGTAGGTGCCCGATTAGATGGTTTTGATCAATCTGTCAGCATTACCGATGCGCCGGTTATCGTATGTGAAGCAGATGAGTATCCGGCTAGTGCCATTGAGCGTAGGCCAAAGTTTCATTTTTTATTCCCTCACATAGCCATTATTACTGGTATTGCCTGGGATCATATTAATGTATTTCCAACTTTCGAAAATTATCTTGAGCAATTTAAAATTTTCATTCAAAAAATAGAATCGGGCGGCACGTTGATTTACAATGAATCAGACAGGGTATTGGTTCAATTAATTGCCGAAAATTTGAGGTCTGATATTACTTATCAGTCGTATAATGTGCCGGTTCACAGCATAAATAGTGGCAAAACAACTATAGAAATAGAAGGGGAAACAGAGGAACTGAAGGTTTTTGGCGATCACAATTTATTAAATCTCCATGCAGCCTGGCATGCCTGCAAATTATTAGATATAGATGCAGCCACTTTTGTAAAAGCAATAACTACTTTTACTGGAGCTAGTAAAAGACTCGAAATCATAAAAGAAGTGGAAGGTTCGGTTGTTTATCGTGATTTTGCGCATGCACCTAGCAAAGTAAAAGCAACAATTGAAGCCGTACATCACCAGTTTATTGGAAGGAGGTTGATAGCAGTTTTGGAGCTACATACTTTCAGTAGCCTTAATGAGGATTTTATGAGTGAGTATAACGGCTCAATGGATAAGGCAGATGCTTCGGTTGTTTTTTATTCAAAACATGCCCTGGAGCTAAAAAGAATGCCTGACTTGGATAAAGAAGTGGTATTAAATGGTTTTAATAAGCCCGGACTTCTGGTGGTCAATGACAAGGGAGCTTTGGAAGAATGGCTAAAAAATCAGGACTATAAAAATACCAATTTAGTATTGATGAGCAGTGGTAACTTTGACGGGTTGGACATTTCAAAATTGACCAATGAAATTATACATATATGAGTAAAGATCAAATACAAATGGAATTTTCAATTGATACAACAACAGAAAGTAACCCTATGAAACTGAAACTAACAAGGCCCATCGCATTTATTGACCTGGAAACAACAGGAACAAATTTGGCTACTGACCGAATAGTTGAAATAGCTATTGTAAGAGTGGCAACAGATGGTAGCAGGACGATAAAAAGGAAGTTGATCAATCCAAAAATGCTAATCCCAAAAGGTGCGAGTGATGTGCATGGCATATCTGATGAAATGGTAAAAGATGCCCCGACTTTTAAGGATGTGGCAAATGAGATAAAGCAGTTCATTGAAAATTGTGATCTCGGAGGATACAATAGCAACCGATTTGATATTCCATTGTTGGTAGAAGAATTTTTACGAACTGGCCTTGAATTTACGGTTAATGGTAGAAAATTGGTAGATGTTCAACGCGTATTTCATATGATGGAACAACGGACATTGGGAGCAGCCTATAAATTTTATTGCGGAAAGGTACTTGAAGGTGCTCATGGAGCAGAAGTAGATGCTGCAGCTACGTACGAAATTTTGGAGGCCCAACTAGAACGCTATCCTCAGTTAGGATTGACTATAGAAGATATTTGCAAATTTTGCGGTGAAGAGGATATTGTTGATTTTGCCCGACGATTAATAAAGGTGGACGGTAAGGAAGTATTCAATTTTGGTAAACACAAAGGAAGGGCAGTAGAAGATGTATTGCGTAGTGAACCTCAGTATTATGATTGGATGATGAAAGGGGACTTTCCTTTGCACACAAAACAAAAGTTGGGTGAGATAATGCAAAGAACGCTCCTTAAAAAAAATTAATTTTTTTTTATCTTATTTTAATATGCCTGTAAAAACTATTTAATGTACTTTACAGCCTATCACTGACTGCTTTGGAAAAAATAATCATCATACCAACGTACAATGAAAAAGAAAATGTAGGCAAAATTTTGCACGCTATATTTTCTTTGAATCAATCTTACCATGTATTGATTATTGATGATGGATCTCCTGATGGAACTGGAGCTATCGTAAAGGAATTGCAAATAAAATATCCCAATCAATTATTCTTAGAAGAACGAAGTGGAAAACTTGGCCTAGGTACAGCTT
>JANPHE010000355.1:0-10752 GCA_031424295.1 Segetibacter sp.
TTTGTTTTTCATCCCCAGGCATTTTGTAAATCATCGGAGCCTTACCATGCACCACCTCATCGTGGCTTATCGGCAACATGAAGTTCTCATCATAAAAATACATCATACTAAAAGTAATCTGATCCTGGTGATACGACCTGAAAAGCGGATCAAGTTTAAAATACTTAAGGGTATCGTGCATCCAACCCATCATCCATTACATTCCAAAACCAATACCTCCAGAGAAAATGGGTCTTGAAATTGAAGGCCAATCTGTTGATTCTTCAGCTATTGTTTGCACATCCGGAAAATCCCTGTAAATCGTTTCATTCATATCCTTAATAAAAGCGATGGCTTCCAGATTGCCATTGCCGCCAAACTCATTGGGTTCCCACTCGCCTTCGTTTCGACTATAATCTAAACGCAATATTGACGAAACCGCATCCACTCTTATGCCATCAATATGAAACTTATCGAACCAAAACCTTGCATTAGAAATAAGAAAAGATTTTACTTCTCCTCTACTATAATTAAATATGTATGAATTCCAATCGGGATGAAATCCTTTGCGCATATCAGCATACTCATAAGTATGAGTACCGTCGAACATATACAACCCATGCGAATCATAAGGAAAATGCGATGGCACCCAATCCAGCACCACCCCTATCCCTTCTTCGTGAAAAGCTTCTACCATAGCAGCAAAATCCTGAGGCGTACCAAACCGACTGGTAGGTGCAAAATACCCCGTACCCTGGTAACCCCAACTACCATCAAACGGATGCTCCATTACAGGCATCAACTCCACATGCGTAAAACCCATTTGCTTTACATAGGGAACCAATCTTTCTGTTATTTGCTGATAAGTATTGTACACTTCCTCATTGTCTTTTACAGGACGCATCCAACTTGCAAGGTGCACTTCGTATAGCGACCACGGGGCAGCAAGATCGTTGTGTTTCATTCTTTTTTTCATCCACTTTTCATCCTTCCAATCGTACTCCACTCCTTTGGTAATAGATGCAGTATGTGGTCGTTTCTCCCAGAAATGAGCGTAAGGGTCGCCCTTGTCCAACTTTATACCATTAAAGCCATGAATGTGATATTTGTACGCTTCGCCTTCAGGTAGGTTTGGAATAAATCCTTCCCAAATACCGGATTGATCCAACTTGACAAACAAAGGATGGGATTCTTTATTCCAATCATTGAAATGGCCTATGACGGAAACAAAAGTTGCATTGGGAGCCCAAACTGCAAAATAAGTACCCATCGTATCTAATACTTCTATTTTCTTATTGCCAAATACCTTGTAAGCAGAATAAAATGTTCCTGCCTGAAAATTCCTAACATCTTCATCTGTAAACAATGAGTAGTTCCAAACACTTTTGCTGGTTTCCACAAAATGTATTTCTTCATATTTCTTCGGTTTTGGCTGTATGACAGATACCTCTTTATGTTTTGCTTTTTTCACTTCACTCTTAAATGGTAGTTCTTCTTTGCTCATTGCTTCTTTTAGGGGTTTGGAAGGCATAATCAAGTATTTACGATAAAATTATGAGAAACCAATTATTAATGATCACAAAGTAATGCACAGCAATGTTAGAAAAGCCCGATAGGCAATATGATCTCCCATTGGTGAGGGTTGGAAATGCCTAAAATCCTATTATCCAACAAGTAACTATACCTTATTCCAAAAGAAACATCTTGTTGATTCCACCATTTGGTATCAAAAAATAATTCTGCACCTGCAGTACCAAAGGAAAAAGTATTACCGGATCGGAGGCTTTTGATGGTAGAATAATCGTAAAATAAATTAGATCGTAACCTTTTGAAATATACCAAATTGGCAATGCCACAATCAGGATATAAGAGGGTGGCATGATAGTTAACACCCAACCTCGACATCCGTGGGTAATTCAACCCGGGATAGCCTCTTGAAAAAGGAAAATTATTTGAAAATGAATATTGATTCATGGTATCCCTCATTTGAAAAGCTGCACTCAGCACAATGCTGTGGGTTCTCGAAAATCCCGGTAAATATAAATATCCGGAAAAAAGCGTTTGGTGACCGGAATATTGGTTGATCACATTTCGATGCTGAACCAACAATGTCTGAGCCCAATGCGGAAAAATATGTTGATCCGCTTTTTGTATTTGAGAACTGTATTGCAATCTGGCCTCCCAATAATTAAAGCTAAGGTTGTTAAACAAATCTTTGCTTAGCCCCTTCCATTTTACTTGCTGGTTGTTTATCGTTGCCTGCAAATTGAGAAAGCGATATTCGTTTCCGGCAGTGAGATTTAATGGTAAACGAATACCTGCATTCAAATTCAACTCATCATAGAAATAGGTTGTAATAGCATCCACATTTACATTTCTGCTCCACGTATTGCTTATACCCACCAATGGTTGAATATACCATCCACCATAAACCATGTTTAATCCTGCACGATGACTACTTTCATTTCTATTGTAAGTATAAACAAGTTCAGACTGAAGCGTATTTAATACATTCTCACCTAACAAGCTGAAACTAATTTCCGGATCATCATAAGTTGGTCGCCAACTGTGAAAGTTGAGGAGGTTGAAAGCCTTGCTATACTTTGATACTGTAAAATCTCTATCCTTCACTTGTTCTAAAGTATTGCGATCTTCTTGCTGCAATGCAAAAGGCACATACAAATCAGGCAGGGCATTCTCCTTATCATTGACAGGTTGCCACATAAGGTCAGCGCTTTTGATAGTGGCCAATCTATAGCCATCTGCAGTAAAGTTGGAAGCAATTAATCTATTGTTAGCACCATCATATAGCGCCTGGTACAAACCCGTAGGATGTGATGCAACCCGGTAGATTTTTTCTTTGCTTTCAACATAAGCCCATACTTCATCGCTGCCATTAAATGAACTGCTAAAGAATACGGTGTCATTCTGCACCAAGGGAAAACCAATAATCCGATTCGCATATGGCAATATGGTTTTTTCCTTACCACTTACTAATTCAACATTTACCAAAGACATCAACCCATCTTGGTTGCGAAGCACTGTATAAATAGATTGATCATCAGCAGAAAACTTTGGATAAGCATATACCACTCCTTTTGTAGTTTTTGATGCAAACATTTCTTTTCCTTCCAAGTCCAGAATGGCTAGGTTTGAAGCCTGGTTTACCTGCATCTTAACTGCGACAACTTTTTGGCCATCATGAGCAATATCAGGTGAGAAATATCTTCCTTTTGAGGTGATCGTTGATGTTTGCAGAGAGGCAATATCAACCACTTTTATATCACTATATTCTCTGTAACCCCAACGCTTATCAGCCCTGAAGGAAGCAAATACTACCTTATCATTATTATAAGAAAAATAATCATCGTTTGCAATTCCCCGCGTTACTATTTTTTCTTCTATCCCATCCGGATAAATTTTGTAAATCGTAGGAATAAATCTTTTGCCGGTTTTTAATACTATAACAGAACCAGAAGGATTTATATAAGGATATTTGTAATCCAGCGCATAATCTTTTGCGGCTGTCAGGTAAACCAAATCTTTCGAGCTATGCTGTTTCCATTTATTCTGATAATAATCAAAAGCGTCATTTACAAACTTCTTGTAATTAACACCTGCATGTTTCTCAACTGCGCCTTGCCATGGATAGATTAATGGTTTAAATCTTGCAGCGTCCTGTGATACTTTGTACCAAAAATCAGCACCATATTGTTGCCTTCCATAACTCACCAACAAGTAACCCAACTCATAATGATTGGGAACAAAGTGCTTTAAAGAACCGTTGCGAAGCTTCATGTAGGAATAATGCTTCTTATGCCGGTAAAAAGATTGGTAGCCATTAAAGAATTCCGGAAGCCTGCCTCTGCCTTGTCTGCTAAGCGAAGTTTCATTAAAAACAGCATCTCCTTCAAAAAACCAATCAGGAACAGCTGCAGCGTTTGCCAATGCTTGTCCTTGTTGTCCAAATAGAATGCTTGCTACTTTAGACAGACCAACATTAAAATTACTGTATTGCTGTACGTGCCGATACTCATGCAGCGCAAGGTTATCTACCCAATTGAGCGAACCAAGCTGAAAACTATTTTGCGGGGTAAACAGATAAAATTCACTGCGATAAGGGCCTAGACCCACATAGGCATTTGACACCGTTCCCTGATTTTGCAAAACAATATTTATCTTCCGCAACCGCTTACCCAAAGTTGAGTTGTTCTTTTGTAGTTCGTGAATGATTGATGCAACCCTCCTTCCGCTTTCCTCCATGCCCACCGGAAAAATAATACGTGCTGTATCCGTATCCACTTGATTCCATTTGATAGCAGTAGGATTGCCACCGAATTGTTGTGCATCCACCAATAAAGTGAAAGGAGAAATAATTGAAAAGAAAAGCCATCCAAGAAGGTATTTTAACATATCATGATATTGAGTTACAATGCAATTTACTAATGAGCCCGGGAAATAAACAGTTGTTGTTCATCTATATTTAGGACCACAAAAAGAAACTGAACGCATAGCGCACAAAACAATACATTTCAAGCCAAATTCACGAAAGGGAAAACGTCCAATAATCAATCTATCTATAAATTACATACAATCCGTATAAACAAAAACGGGTTTTCAAATTCAATATTTGCTTACCTAAACAATGGCATATTTACACTTTAACCACAATTATCACCATCTTCGCACAATGGAACTATTTTCTACCGAATCCAGAATCATTGTTACTTGCAGCAAGCGTTTGGCGCCTTTCCTAGAAAAAGAAATAAGAGAACTAGGCCTACAGCCTGTAAGAACATTTCAAACAGGAGTGGAACTGTCAGGAACCATGCAGGATTGCATCAAACTAAATCTAAATTTGAGATGTGCCAGTCAGGTCTTGTTTTCAATGCACACTTTTTCAGCTTCGGGGCCAGATGAACTTTATAAAGAACTGGTACAATTACCATGGGAAAATTTCATAAAAAGTGATGGCTATTTTACCATAACAAGTAATGTAGACAATATCAATATCCGCACGCCTTTGTTTGCCAACGTAAAAGTAAAAGATGCTATTGTTGATCGCATGAGACAAAAGACAAATAGCCGTCCCGACTCCGGTCCAAACCTTGATGCAGCTGTTTTTCATTTGTATTGGAAAGAGGAAAGTGCTGAGCTATTTGCAGATACGAGCGGAGAGACCCTTGCGAAGCATGGTTACAGAAAAATACCTGGTCAGGCACCAATGTTGGAAGCATTAGCCGCAGCTACCATCATGGCCACCAAATGGGACAAGCATTCCATTTTCATCAACCCAATGTGCGGTTCCTCCACCTTGGCTATTGAGGCGGCAATGATAGCTACCAACCGGAGACCGGGTTTGTTTAGAAGCAACTACTCTTTTATGCATCTTTTGGGTTTTGATATGAAAATGTATGAAACAGAAAAGCAACAATTACTAAATCAAGTAGTAGAAATAGAAGATCTAAAAATCACATCAACTGACATTAGCGAAGATGCCATCAACATTTCAAAAATAAATGCAGCAGCGGCTGGAGTAGAAAAATACATTACCTTCTCTGTTTGCGATTTCGAAGACACCATTGTACCTGAAGGAGCAAATGGCGTGGTCTTCTTCAATCCTGAATATGGCGATAGGCTAGGTGAAGAAATAGAACTACAGGAAACGTATAAGCGCATGGGCGATTTTATGAAGAAAAAATCGAAGGGTTATACCGGATATATATTTACCGGCAACCTTGAACTGGCAAAAAAGATAGGATTGAAAGCCAGCAGAAGAATAGAGTTTTATACCAGCAAAATAGACTGTAGGTTGTTAGAATACGAATTGTATGCCGGTACAAAGAGAACTGATTAAATAATAAAAAAGGGGAGATAATTCTGGAAATAAATTACGATCATGGGCATCCGGGAATCATATAATGCATGGGCCGATCAATACGATACAAATGCCAACAAAACCAGAGATTTGGAAGCGGTGGCATTAAGACAAATGCTCGGAAAAATAACATTTAAAAATGTATTGGAAATAGGTTGTGGAACAGGTAAAAACAGCATTTGGTTGAATGAGAAGGCTAAGCATCTAACAGCAGTTGACTTTTCTGAAAAGATGCTAGCTAAAGCCAAAGAAAAACCTGAATTGAAAAATGTAAATTTTATTCAGGCGGACATTACAAATGCATGGTCATTTACTAATAATAAATTTGATTTGATCACATTTAGTTTAGTGTTGGAGCATACTGAACATCTTGATCACATATTTTCTGAAGCTTATAAATCATTAGAGAATGGGGGCTTTGTTTATATAGGCGAACTTCACCCATTTAAACAATATGTTGGCACCAAAGCAAGGTTTGAAACAGCACGAGGAATTCAAGTGTTGGAATGCTTCCATCATCATCTTTCAGATTTTTTAATAGCAGCTAAAAAAGTTGATTTTTCTATTGAATCAATTGAAGAATTATTTGACGAAAACAATAAGACATTTCCAAGGATATTAGCCTTGTTATTCTACAAGAAATAATAGGATCAAATAGTAAAGAAGATATAAATTACCTAACCAATGTTACATTGCCTTTGTAATTAAACATCTGTCCATTTCCACAGATCACCTCTATCATGTAAACAAAGACATCAGGCGTTAATGATTGATTCCTATAAGTACCAACCCATCCTGCGGATACATCGTTTGCTGCGAAGTTTGAACGTTCAAAAACCAACGCACCCCACCTGTTAAATACCCTGAACAATTTAATGCCTGCAATACCTTTTCCCCGAGGATAAAACACATCGTTCATTCCATCATTGTTGGGAGAAAATGTATTGGGCATATATAGATTACCTTCTCCGCAGGTGATGGTTATGGAAACCTTGTCTTGAGCGGTACATCCACCTGCATTAGTAACTACTGCCGTATAGGTAATATCTAAATTGGGGCTTGCAATTGGTTCACGACATGCAACACAACTTAGCGCTGTTGTTGGTGTCCATTGCCATGAATTAATATCTACCGAATTAGTTGTCGTTAAAGTAACATTGCTACCGGAAGCTATAGAAATATTGTCAGGAACAATATTAAACGTTGGTACAGGAAAAACTGTAACATTAATATATGCAGTATCCCTAAAGCAATTTTTATTATCAATACCAACAACCATGTACCTTGTTGTGGTATCAGGCTTTACCGAAGGATTATTAGAAGCCGGATTATCGACTCCTGCAATGGGCGTCCATTCGAATTTATCAGTCCCGGATACAGAGAGTTTAACAGACTGTCCAAGACACAAAGAATCATGATTGCTAACGCTGATGTTAAAAGGCTGTATAACATTTACAGTAATAGAATCTTTATTGATACACCCAAAAGGACTTGTACCGGTAACAACATAGGTAACAGGTATATTTAGTGGTGATGCAATAGGATTTGTACAGTTGGTACAACTAAGTGTAGGATGACTTTGCCAAATATAACTTACCCCTCCTGAAGGTGATAAGGTATCTACACTACCACGGCAAATAGAAGTGTCATTTCCGGCATTAATAACAGGAAGCTGTAATATTCGAATCGGATGCCTGACACTGTCTGTGCAGCCTGTAGAATTTGTTGCGATTGCTCTGATGATGAAATTTCCAGCAGCAGAAAATGCTTGTGAGACAGCTGGCTGACCGCTGGAAACGCCCCCGTTACCAAATGCCCAGGTCCATTGAATCAATGAAGTATCTGGAATAGCCAAAGTTCCAAGAAAGTTAGATGTACTATTAATACATGCGCTATCTGGTCCAGTAATAATCGCTGTAGGACTTGCAACAATTTTCAATACCCGAGAAGTAGAATCTGTGCATCCTCCTGTAGTAGTAACACGAAGCGTGATGTTGTAAATACCGGTTGAGTTAAACGTATGGGCCACATCCTTTTGTGAGGCAGTTGTGCCATCTCCAAACCTCCAGGTGTAATTTGCGATTGTATCATATTGCACTATTGAAGAATCCAAAAACCGGATAGTAGCACTATCACAAAATGCATCCTTAAATGTGCCAATTTTTGCTAAAGCTCCTGTAACAAATATGGTGTCTACACCAATGATTGGAACAACACAATTCAATGTAGTATCCTGCAAAAGTACTTTTGGAACAAATTTTCCCTGTGTTGCGTACACATGGCTAATAGTTGAAGTAGTTGTAACCACTGTTGATCCATCGCCAAAATCCCAAGTGAAATAATTGTTGTTTTGTGCATTTGCAACAAAGTTTATTGAAGTATTCACACAAGCAAGTTGTGGCGCATAAGACAATGTACCACTTGGGCCCTTTACTTTTAATTGTTTAACAGTTGAATCTGAACAAGCACCATAACCTTTTAAAACCAACTTAATATTGAATGTCTTGGCGGTTCTAAAAAAATGTGAAGGATTGTTTAGCGTAGAGAAACTACCGTCATCAAAATCCCATTTAACAGAAGTGAAAAAGGAAGATTGATTTATGAAATTAATTTGAGTTGGGGGACAAGAGATGGTAGAATCACTCATACTAAATGCCACCATAGGATTGGCAATAGTCAAAAAATTATTCTTGGTCATAGTATCAGTACATCCATACCGATCCTTAACTGAAAGTCTTACATTATAGCTTCCAAAAGTACTATAAGAATAAGATGGGTTACTTGTATTGGAAGTTCCACCATCGCCAAAGTTCCAATTATAGGTGAGATTAAAGCCGCTTGAGTTGTTGATAAACGTAACAATGCTGTTTTTACATGAAATTGAATCAGTTAATGAAAAAGCTGCTTTTGGATTGGTTATCTGTATGATGTCCTGTTTAAAAACAGTATCCTTGCAACCATAAGAATCCTCTACTATCAAGCGTACAGTAAAAAAACCAGGATTACTGTAGGTATGAACAAAAGGTGGTCCAGTAAACGTATCAGAATTCCCATCTCCCCACAACCAAATCCATTTCACTATTGGGAAACTGCCATATGGAGTACTTTTATCAGAAAAAACAACTTGCGATCCGGCACAAGCTCCTACAGGACTTAAAAACGCTGCTTTTGGACCTAGTACCTTAATACCCAATGCATGACTTATTGTGTCTAAACACCCATTCAAATCGTTTGAAATTAATTTTGGACTGTAAACACCAGCAACTGAATAACTTTTTGTAATTGTTGGCAACAGCGTTGTAATAGGTGCAGTTCCATCACCAAAATCCCATGTGTAATTAAAAATATTACTAGTAATTGCATTAATAACAGAAAAAAGCGCAGGCGTATTTTTGCAAACCAAGCTATCGTTTTTAAAATCAGGATGTTCATCAATAATATAAACAGGATTTTCAACTTCGTCAAAACAAGCCCCATTTGTTACATATAGTTTGACATTGTAAATACCAGTATCGGCATAAGTATGTAATGGGTTTAATACATTAGAAGTTGTACCATCTCCAAAAGTCCATTTTGTAGTCAGGTCTCCTATTGATCGATTAAAGAATTTTCTAGTAAAAGGGGTATCACAATTTAAACGAATGTCCATCCTTGCTACGGGTGGCTTGATATAAACAAGATTGGATAGAATAATTGTATCGAAACAGAAATAATCACCTACTATAAGTGACACATTAAAAAATCCGGTATCCTTATAATTATATAATGGATTCTGTTCTGATGATGATCCTCCATCGCCAAATTGCCAACTCCAAACGTTCACAATTCCTGTACTTAAATCAGTAAACTGTATAGGATCATGTGCACATGAAACCTTAGGATTTGCATTAAAATTAGCAGTCGGTTTGTTACCAATAACAATTGCACCTCTATACACAAACGTATCCTTGCACCCACTAACTGTAGTTATTACCAATGCAACATTATAAATGCCTGAATTAGAATAAAGGTGCTGAGGATTGGCAGCATTAGATGTAGAACCATCTCCAAAATTCCACAAATAACTTTGCACAGGTTCAGGAGTAATAATATTTGCAGAAAAAATTTGAGTGTGAGGTATACAACCTTTATATGGAAGGTTATTAAATCCAGTGATTTCTGGGAGTAAAATAGAAATGATACTTGGTTTTGCTAAACTGTCCTTACAACCTGACGTATTCGTAACAACTAGACTTACTGTGTAGTTACCCAAGGCGGTATAAGTATGGTTAGGATTAATAGATGTGGAGGTTCCACCATCCCCAAAGTACCATTTATAACTAACTGCTCCTACCGAAGTGCTGCTAAAGGATACGGTAACAGGTATGGCGCATCCCGCAGTAGGCGAAACGAAAGTAAAGCTGGCTACTGGTTTTTTTATTACCAAAATTTGCTTGGCAACAGAGTCCTTACATGCTCCAAAATTATTGACTAATTTAACTGTAAAAGGCCCTGCTTGAGTATAGGTTTTAACAGGGTTTATAACTGAGGCGGTGGTACCATCCCCAAATAACCAAAAAGAAGATACTGTGCCCGAAGATGTGTTATTAAAAACAACAGGAGTGCCTTCGCAAATAGTATTTTGTACACTAAAATCAGCAGATACAGACCCAATCACAGTAGCTCGGGATACTGTATCAGCACATCCAAAACTATTTTTTACAATTAATGAGACATTATAAGTTCCGGCAATGGAATAGTTGTTGGCAGGATTTGGACTAATGGATGTTTTACCATCGCCAAATGTCCATGCACTACTTGTATATGGCCCTATAGATGTATTTGAAAAATTAATGGTTACTGGTGGATTACAACTTGAAGTAGATACTGAAGAAAAATCTGCCAATGGTGAGGGA
>JANPHE010000356.1:0-61774 GCA_031424295.1 Segetibacter sp.
AATGATTTGTAAATGAAAATTTTTGATTAAAATATCTGCAACCCTTAGCCCTAACAAATACGGGTTAGCCTGTGATCCTCCACCCCTGTATATTCTTTCAAACTCCTTACTATTAAAAATATTTGCCAATTGCCTGGTTGCTAAATGCTCTTTACAATACGCAATTACTGTTTGCTTATGTGTCATATCCTATCTGTTTTTCTAATTAAAAAATGGTGTAAGAAAAAAAATAAGTGCAGCCTATACGGTCTGCACTTACAGGGGTGTGCCTAAAACTTAATTAAAGCCTCAACTTTTTCAAGTTCAGACTCTAACCTTTCGGCAGCCAGTTTCAGCATATCAGCAATTACCATAGGGTTAGAAACTGAAAAGCCTCTATTTGTACTGTCAATAAATTTGATAGAAGCGGGGGCGGTTGGTGTATGCACAAAGCTTTGCACATCGTCCAAAGCATCAGCCAACAAACTTCGCCTTTCAATCAGTTTGTTTAGTTCATCAATTTTCTTCAACCTCTCTTGAATTGGCAAAACGGTCAAAACCTGTTTTACTTCCGCTGCAATTGCGGGGATTAAAGCAGCATCTTTTTTTGCATCTGCTGCAGGTGTTGCAGGGTTTTCTTTCGGTGTCTGCTGTTTACCATTTAGGGGTTTGGTTTCAGCAACTACTGTTTTTGTTGTACCGTTATTATTACTCATACATTTTTTGGCTAGAGTTTTAAGAGGTTGCCGCTCCTCCTTTCGTTGTTAAATATGCTGTAAGTTACTAAAAATCAACGATTTACAAAAATATTTTGCCATTTTTTTTATCTTTTTTGCGCTATTTTTCTCTCATTTTTTCTGACAATCAACAACTTAAAAACTCCCCTTCTGATTTTTTTTCAGAAGGTACACAAAAACTGCCGCCCGCACTATTCGTTGAGAGTGAACGTCTTATTATGATAAAGGCATATGTGAGGGGCCCCCTATGTTAGGCGTAGCCACCGCTTCCCTATGGTTACACAGATGGCAGTAAGCTTATTGGGTTAGGAATGACAGGTGTGTAGTCATAGCAATATGACTGCCTATTAGGGTGTCATATTGTATTAACTAGAAGGGTTGTGGTAAGAAATCAGTAATGAAATAATACAGGCATACGCCTTGTAATTATGTAATGAAGGATGTATTATCTCTACCCGTTTTTTACATTAATGTTTAGGAAAATAGCAATGCCCTTACTTTGGTTTTTATATGCGTTAGGGATTGAAGTGGTTAGCCCGCAGCAAAGCGAGGACTATGAACGTAAAGCCCGACCGACGTAGTAGGTAACGCCCTATGGTGCAATTATAATACCTGAACTAGAACGTGATACACTATTGTAGTTTAAACCAGAAAGCAATAATCCATATACTAATGTATCTAAAGCTTCACTATGGTGTGTTGACTCGTCTGCAGGAAAATTTGGTTGACTTTCTGTTGATTTATCTTTTTCGTATCCATCTTTACCTTGTTTAACTCCTGCTTGATTTATTGAAAGTATTGGCTTAGCACAGTTCTCTCTATTAATTCTGAATTTCTTATTATATTTTGTATAGTCCTTAAGTAAATCACCCCACATCTCATATCTAATTTTATAAGAAGATGCTGAGCCAATATACATTGGTTGTACAATCCATCCAGCAGATCTAAGTGCAGCGATCACATCATCACATAGCCTAGTCTCTCTCTGCTCACTTGTAGCTGTTTGGTCGTACCAATACATTACGAACTTTCGCTTATGGGGTTTATAGTATTCGGTGAATAGTTTAACCACATCTTTTACCTTACCAGGGTACAAAACCTGTAATGAATTAATAACCCGAACTTCATCATTATAAACTTGACCAACTTCAAGGGGATACATTCTCCGGTTGTAGTCTAATGAAATGTGCAATGGTTGATTCGGATCTAAATCTTTATCTTTTCTACAATCAAATTTAGGATTGAGATAATCAATTTCTAAATTATCAAAGTAACTAGCCTCTTCTGAAAAATAACCATGATATTCTTCATCAAAATCAGGATAGAAGCCATCTGCTAAGCGCATGGGCTTTATATTTAAAATCTGTGTATCAAACCTGAATTCCGATGTTTGCAAGAATTGTTGCTTAATATACTCCAATCCTACAGCATGGATATTTGCTATAGTAGAAGCTTCATGATAATAAAGCAACCCTTTGCGTAAATCGTTCATTTCCGCATCAATAACCTCAATTTGTTTCAGCAACTCTTTTTGATAACCTTTATTAGCTTTTGGCAATAAATCATGTGTTAACTTGTATTTGACTAATTGTAGTTGCCAAATATCATTTACTGCCTGCTTATTCATTCCATTTACCTTTTCAAGCAACCAACGACCAGCGGTCCCTACAGGCATATCAGTAGTCAATGTTATACCATGATGGTATGGATTATTAGCAAACTCTGGTATGAAACCTCTATTGGCCGGGACTAAATCTTCTTCAAATTTTTCCTGATTAAGTAATCTTGCTTCATCACCGATGATCCAATCAATACTTGTTCCATTAGCAGATCCGGGGCGGTCTTGGCTCATTATTTGACCTAATGCACCATTGTACCAAGTCATGAAATATTTATAATCAAGTGGAGGCGCATAAGGCTCTTTAAATTTCCACTTCTTCTTCCATGAATCATTAGGGGTTTTTCCGACTATAAAATGGTGATTATAAATATAGCCTAATGATTGAAAGCCTCTGATCAGTTCTTTCAAAGTGCGAGTAAAAGCCTGTGTGTATGTAGCACAAATAATTGCGCCTGTACCTCTAGGCATTGTTTTTAAATAACACTGAGCTGTTTTAGGAGCAAGAATGCCAACTGTTTTGCCAGTAGCTCTACTCATAATAGCAACTTCACTAGGAGCAGATATGTATAAGCTTCGAAGCTGAGGCGCATTAAAATGTTTATGTTTTGCTATCATTTTCCTTTACTTCAACAAATGGTAAATCCTGAATGAATTTTTGGAAGTCAATTTTTTTGTTCCGCTTCTCATTTATGCGCTTCAGCAAATCTTCCATGTCTTTTTTACTGATTGCAGGTGCACCTAACAGTGATGGATCAAATACAGCCTCAATTACATGACCCTCAAATAACTCTCCTGGATTTTCTTCTATATAAGGAAGAAGTTTACAGATCTCAACAATGTTCTTTTGAAATATAGCTGCAGATTTAAAATCTCCAACTTCAATGCATTTTCTCTTATAGTCTCTGGCTAACTGCAATTCTAATTTTAGTTCAAATATTTTATTGATATTGATGACACTATTGTAAATTTCTTTAGAGCAGTTCATATCCTCATAAGCCTGAGACTGCTCTATACTAAAAAACTTCATCACCTGAGTAATCACTTCATGGTCTGAATATTTGCCAGAAACCAGTTGATTGTAGATGTATTGATAGCGTTCTTTCTTTTTCTCCTGTGTAGCTGTAAGTTTTATTTCTTTTACCCGGTTACACATATACTGCTTAATCACCTGCCAATCGCGGGTTTTATCAATCAGTATCTCCGCAGCATTGCGTACCTGTTGAGCTTTAGTAAGTAGTAAATCATTCAAGCTTTCACTCATCGGTCCATCATTTTTAATTTCGATTGTTTCAGTAGATCCATGGCCATGGTTTGAGCTGGTGTACTTCCGGCTGCAGCCATTTTAATGATGCCTTTTCTTATATCAATTTCTCCTTGTTTCCGTCCACCATCAAAGTATTCATAAAACTTAGTGCCCTCAGTATCGCATGCTTCAATAAAAGGATTAGTTTCAAATCCGCGTATACTGGCAATCTCTCTGGGGGTAAAGAAAAGAGCAGCCAAATTGAATATCTCTTGTAGATCTTCCTCTGTGAATTCACTTAAAGATTTCAGCATTGTCTATTACTTTTTCTATCCAGTTAATATGAAAATTAGCAACCCCTTCATCAAGCGAAACAACGCCTGATTCAATCCTTGGATTTTGCGTCCAGTTAGCACTTCCTACAATGCTTACAAACCCCTGAGGGCTTCTGATCACTGCTACCTTCGCATGAATAGCAGTTAAAAAAATCCGGTTTACATTCATACTTGCCAAATTAAAAACATCCGGTGTACGAACTTTAGCCCGATGGTCCACCAGCATATTCACAGAAATTAGTTCTTTTCTTTCTTGTGCCAGTATTAGTTGCCTTACAGAAAATTCCCTCAGCGCGTAAGTAGTCATAAAAAGATCAGCCGGTCTGTATTTCTTCAGCAGTTCCATTACCAAATCATGCATGCTCCAGTCCCCATCACTTACATAGTGCACCTGTTTACCCGGTTGTATTGCTTGGAGCAAAATTTTTAGTTTATCAGGGCCTTTGCACATCACAAAATCTACCATCTCATTGGTAGAATGAATAACAGCTTTAGGATCAACTGCAGTCGTTTGTTTTAGTGTTGTAGCGAGTGCCATTTTGCCTCTAGTTTTTTAATGTTTGCCTCATGCTTTTGTAGCAGAGCCACTCTTTCCGGAGTTGCCTCCCTTTTCTTCATCTTGTTATAATTCTTTCGAAGATTATCCAAGGTTGGCTTTACCAATGCTTCTGATAAATGCGTATACTCATCTTCTTCTTCAACCACCCCATCAGATGGCAAAACACCATGCCGAAAAACATAGTCAGCTTGGTCATACAAAACAGATAGCTTTTGATAGCCTTGAACAACGCTAATTGCCAATATTGCCCTTTCTGCTATTTTCTCCGGTGTATTTATGTCTTCAAAATCATTTTCTTGCTTTGTCATTGCAAATAAAACAGCACGTTCATTCATTACTTCTTTGTACCTGTTATCAGCCTTTTCCTTGCACGATTTATAAAGAGCTTCATTTACCGGTTTTTCTTGTTTGGTTTCAGTTTCAGGAGTTCTAACTGCGGATGCTAGTTTTATTTTCTGGGGATTAGGTGTTTGAAAAGAATTTTTGACTGATTTATTTTTATGAGTAATTACTTTAGAATCAGGTGCATTAGCTTCTTCATTGGCAGCCTCTTTCAATTTCTTGCAAATCGCCATTAACTCATCATCTAGTCTTTTCCGGGTATAAGTGCTACAGCCCTGTGAAAGTACACGAATGAGTGCATCACTAGCTCCCATTTGAGCCAGCAATCCTACCCCTGCAAAATAATCTCGTTTGCCATTAAGCCACGCCCTGAGTATATCAAGCATGTAGGCAAAGTACAGAGAGGCGTTCGGCTTAGAAAGGACAAATTAAAACTCTATGTAACCGGATTTTTTTTGAGATATAACCCACGCCAAAGCATCTTCTAAAATAGTTGCTTTAGAATCATCTTCACTAAAATTTACATTATCCAGAAGCATTATACCAATGCCTTTGTTCATATTCCAAGGTCCTTTGTATGAACTTGGCAAAGCTTCTGGTAAATCTTCATTTTTGAAAACTTTAAATAATAATCTAGGTTCAAGCAAATGAACAACAAACGGTCCTTTACTCTTAGTGTTTTGCGGATTGGAAAAAATAAAACGGGGATATTGACGGGACATGTAGTAGTTGCTAATATTTTACTCAGGTTGCGCTCCTGCTTTATGTGACAAATATAATTAAATAAGCCTAAAAAAATATTGAGGAATATTTCTTACTTACAATTTTCAATCAATTTCTTGACAATATCTGCATTTTTAATACGGTTTGTTTCAATTGCATGATTATATAGTTCTGATAATCTTTCTTTAGATAAGTTAAATTGTTTCATGTTACTGCACACTAGGGTAAGTGCAATTTCATTTGAATGAAATTTTGCTGCATTACCTAATCTATTAATTGCAACAACAATATCATTAACATTAAATCCAATTTTTATGTTTTCCATATAATTTAAAAACTATACCTTTTTCATCAACCATTCAAATCTCAACTCTCCAAAATCTGCAAATGTAAATCCGGCTTCGTGCAACCAAACAGAAACATCCGCGGCGCTAAAAATTTCAGTATTGGGTACCAGTTTCAATAGTTGCCTATAAATCTCTTCGGTAGTAAAATGGATATCAGCATCTTTTGCCTCAAAAACCGGTTGATAATATTCCTTCAAATAGTTTTTCACCTTATTGATTAAACCACTAAAGTCTGTTCTATTCTCCTTTGGTTGACTAATCTCGTTTTCTGTATCTGTTGGCATAAAAGGATGGCTGGTTTCCGCCAAGACATCTTACAAAGAAGAAGAGGGTATAAATACCCTAACCAGCCACCATAAGGTGGGCTTTCTTCTTTGTTTCCTCGATGTCTTGGCACAACAAATATAGACAATAGCAGCAAAAAAAAATCCCCTGCTTTAAAACAAGGGATTTTCAGTTTTTCAAAAGAAATATTTTTTAAGTTAAAATATCTGGTCCACCAGTAACCTGATAAAACTGTACAGCTCCATCATATTCAATCGGTACAGTATAACCTTTGTTGCCATCTTTTGTAGTGCTGGTAGCAAAGGAAGGTCTTGCATATGCCCCAGTACAATCGCAACCCAACATATAATATAAGTCAGCTGCACAATTCGCATCTTTTACAAGTACTATCAATGGAGTATTGATAAGGTTTTTCATTGTTTCATGCAGCTCTACATAAGAACCTGGAATAAAAATATTTACCGTTTGTGTTTGGCTCGATAAGCCAAGATCACCTTTGGTATCAATCTTCAGGTCATTTTTCTGAGGTGCTAACTGAAATTTCATAAAAGCCTTGCCGGCTTTAAAATCATGCGGGAGTTTAACCGTAATCTCATCGCCTTGCACTGTAAAAGGTGCTACCGGTGACTTGATTCCATTAGCTTCAAACCAACTCATAGGTGCTGCTAAAAGAAACTCCGCAATTCCAGGGTTAATATTCTCCGGAGCCATTAGGTTTTTAAAATCGTAAGCCATAATAATAAATGGGTTTTATAGGATTTGTTGGATTTTATTTTTTTTCTGAATACTTCAGGTGTTATACCTGCTCTATCAATATTTGCTGGCCTTTCATTTCCAGAATTGCATCAATAATTTTATCATCAGTAGCTGCTTGCTCCGCAGTTACTTTTCCATAACCCTTCAGATGAAAAGCAGCTACTTTCCACTTGTACTCTTTATTCTCTCTCTCTACAAGTTCTTTGGGTATTTCGAGCTTCTTTTCTTCTTTTGAAACCTCTAAAGCAGTTAACCCCTTTCCAAGAGCATCAGACAGTTTTTTTATCTTTTCGCCTTGCTCTTCAATGGTTTCATTAAGGGTATTATTTGCCTCAACTACTTCAGTAATCTTAGTTTCCAGATCACTGTTTTTTTGTTGCATATCTTTTATAAGATCATGCAATTGTTCAAGTGTAAGTTCTGTACCGTCTGCCATAATTTTATTTATTGTTACCTGCTCCTGATTATTATCTCCGGAGCAGGTAGGTTATGTAATTATTTTTTGGATTAAACCTCCCTCAATATTTCTATGGGTTCAATTCAAGGTCATTGGTAAATACCAGGTCGCCAAGCAAGAAGTTGATGCCCATAAACCAGTCAGTGTATAATTTCACTTTACGGTCTACTTTTTCCAATTCAAATGCATCTTTATTGCTGTAGCCTTTCACAGCACAAATAGCATTTGGTTTTGGCGTCATCCATATTTTATTACTTCCAATTTGGCTTTTCCTTGCTTTGATGGTGATGTTTTCAAAATCAGTAACCTTATCAAGATCTGTCAACTGTACATAATTGGCATTGTACTTTTTACGAACTCCTCTTCTCCAGCGGTTTCTTAGCGCTACGCTAAAGTTTAGGTCCATGGTTTCTTGTTGGTAGCGTTCAGGTACCTGAGCTACCCAATCTTCTATTTGGTCCACAAAGTCAACCGGATCTGTTAGTAGTGTACCGGTAGGTATAGGTGTAATCAAGCTGTCATCTACACCTTTATTTATCAAATACTTCACACCATTCAATACCTTGTTTGCCGCACCTGCAGTTCCGCTGGTAGGTGCTAGGTATTCACCGGTATAAATGGCTTTCAATTCCAGATCTTCATCACTTTGCTTCAACACGTACATTTCAATAAACCAACGAACAAAAGGCCATGTAGTACGGTCTGTGTTATTGCTGGTCAAAAAGCCAAGCCATGTTTTCACCAACTTAGTGGGGTTAAAAGCCTGATCAATTTTCATTTCAAACATGTCAACAGTGACAGGCTTAAAAATCACTGATCCTTTTGGGGTATACTCATCTTGGTATCCCTGCAAAATTTCACCCACTTGCACATCACTCATTCTCAAAACGGTGTCTTCAGTAGGTATCATGGTGAATGCCTCCAATGTTCCAAAAGGAATATATGGACGCATCAATAAATCATTCTGATTCTGGCCGGCATCAAGGTAGTATGATCCAAAATCGGCTATCACCTGCGTGGGGGTAATTGTAGTATCTGGCATAATTGTAAAAGGTTATTGGATTTTAAAAAATTTTACTGTGTTTTTTTGATTTTAACAAACTTATCTGCAAGCTGATTGGCAGGATGTTCAGGGCTGTCATACCTGGGCAAATTGGCATTCGCATTGTTAGCCTCTTCGTGTTGTCCATCAGCACCGGTTGCAATTGAACTTCCATTGCCACTACTTTTTTTGCCTAACTCTTTATTTTCAGCTTCTAGCGTATTTACCCTTTCCTCCAATTCGGTTATTTTACCGGCTTGGTTTTGTGCTAGGGTAGTAGCATTATCACTATCAGTTTTCATAGTAGATATTCTACCATTCAACTGCTCTATAGTTTGATTAGCTGTAGATAACTCAGTAGCAGTATCAGAATTTTCAAGGTTGGTGATAAAGTCATCCAATACGCCTACTTCTTCTGGCTGAAGAAATAAACCTTCTTCTTTATTACCTGGAACCTCTGTCCATCCTAACACTCTTGCTATATTTCCTGCTTTCATATTAATAGTTGTTTAAGCTCTTACTGATATTAATTGTTCCACTCTTTTTACCACTGCCGACATAGGCTTTATGCCATCTATCAATCCTACTTTTACAGCATCGGCAGCATTAAACATTTTTCCTTTAAATGGATCTGCAAATGAAACATTGAGGCGTTGGCCTCTATTGGTTTTTACTGTTTTTATAAAATCATCCACCAAAAACTTTAAGGCCTGTTCTATCAGGGTATAATCACCTTTCAATGCATCTCTGTAGTCAGCATTTTTATCCGAACTCTGGGGTGCATATATCTCATGAATTTTTACCCCATTCATTTCAAAGTATCCGGTAAAATCGTAGATGGTGGTGTAGGCTCCTATGCTACCTACCTGGTCTGTTACTTGGGTTACATACAGCTCTTGGCATGCACTGGCCAGCCACATTCCGGCACTGGCTATTATTCCGTCCTGGCATATTCCTATAACTGGCTTTTGCTTCGAAACTTCTTTTATAGTTGCAGCAAGCATTGCAGTACCAGCAGCCTGTCCTCCCGGGGTGTCAAAGTTTATAATGATGCCCGATACTCTTTCAGTATTCGCCAACCTTATCAGCAGGTCATTATACTCTACGCTACCATAAGTGCAGTAGTCGCCATACTTTAGTATAGGTCCTAGTATGTCTACCACTACTATGCTGTTGTAGGGTATGCGGTCCATAGAGGTATAAGGAGAAACACTCCATACATCAGTAGGAATGGAGGCAACTTTCACCCGGCTTGGCATAAATACTTTTGGCTTATGCTCTAGCCGGTCTTTATAAATAGCGGTATCATCCAGCCTGGCAAGATGGGTGCCCTGTATCATTTGCAATACAAGGGGTAACTGAGATTTAGCATAGGTTGGATCTATCAACCATGCTCCTCTCAAAATTGCCGATGCTGTTTTAAAACTCATCCTGTTTATCTTTCTTTACGCTACTAAATTCTACAGGAATGAGGGCAATGGAAAGGACAAAAAAACCCCATACAAATGGGTTTTAATCAGTTTTACTAAAGAAGTTTAAATATTATGGTACGTAAAAAGGAGGAAGCTGTTCAAATTCTTGTACCAAATCTATTTGCAAAGTATCTTTTGCCGGAGAAGTATTTGTTTTCTTATCGCTAAATGAAAACCGCAGTCCCGATAACTTATTACCTACTACGCGTTGCTTCTTTTTTCTATCTACTACTATAGCCACCATTTCATAATACCGAAAGGTTTCTATCACTTGTCTTATGCTGCTATTGTAATCGTTCAACAATCCGGAAATGCTTATTTCATAGTAGCTTCCACTCTTACTCTCCTTAGGCTTTTCATTATACTCATAGCTTTCAGGTACCATTTCCAATTCCAAAAAACTTTTTCCGCTGATCAACGAAATGGTAGAAACAATCCCGGTATCAAAGGCAAATTCAATATTATTTTCAAGCCAATTTCTAGGAACAATTTTTATTTGGCAAAGGCCGGTTGTTATACTTCCTACTTGCAATTGTATGGATTCAAATACCTCTTTCATCAGACAAAACTAACATGGAGATTTATAAAATTGTTTCGATGGGACATTACGGGAAAAGGTTTTATTAAAAGTGTTATTTTTAGCATACAAAGGTGGCAACCCTTTTTCCTTCCTGTATCTGTAGTAATCCTTACGAATGCTGTCATCATCCCATGCTTCTATATCAATTCCTAACTTTCTTCTTACCTCTGGTAAGTGCTGCATAAAAGAAGGAAATATTTCAATAGAAAAATCAAGCAAAAAGCGCATTTTATCTTTTATAGTTTCCTCTATAAATTGATTGAATGATTTTATATTGGTATGGTTTAAACGACAGCCTCTTACTCGGTAAAGGCGCATGGGAATATACAACTTAATAGAATCGTTGTATCTGGCGTTAGTTTCATACTTACGCTCATTCAAGTTATGCTCAAGAAGGTCATATAGCTTATTAGTAATTGGGTTCCCCTTTAGCATTATAGGACTTTTACCCAGCTCATTTTCTATGTATGCCTTTATGTATTTTTTAGTAGGAATGACTACAGGAATGTATCCTTTCATGTATAATAAAAGAGTAGTTATTCAAATATACATTACTGCATATTCAGAAAGCATATCATTTACTAACAAAGGTTAATTACCTAGTCGCTTTCTGTTACAATGTCTCTCACAGCTTTATTTATTCGGTCCGTACCTTTCTTCACCAGGTATTTACCTAGCAATGCAAAAAATAATAAACAAACGCTGGCGCCTACAATTAATCCACCGGCAAAATTGCCAACGAAAAAGCCTGCAACAGCTACTATTAGTAGAAAAAAGTAGGTAAAAATGTCTTTTTGGGTCATTGAAAAAAAAATTGAAAATTTTTTAAAAAAGTGTTTCTAAAAGCTGATTCTTCAACTGGAACACTGGAACACTGGAACAAGCTGGAACACGCAGGAACATACTGGAACATTTTTTTGATAAAACAACAACATAAATAATTGATTTTTAAAGATTTATAATTTTGTTCCTATTGTTCCAACTGTTCCAACCGATTTAAGCCATTTTCCAAAAAAAAAGTTTTTTAAAAAAAATAAAGAGTTTTTTGGCTATTTATTAAAATAGTTCCTATTATGTTCCAAAAATGAAAAAAAATCCAATGCTTACAAAGGACAGAAAAAAAATGCTTTTATTAGAATTTGATGTTCGACAATGGCGAAGGAGTTTTGCTGATCAGCGTGGTACTCACATGCGTGTATCTCAGCGTAGTTTTGATGCTATTATGCCCCAAAAGTTTCTGAATAATTCGAAGGTCCGTACCCATTTCTAAGCTACTGGTAGCATATCCATGCCTCAGCAGGTGGGCGTGTATGTTTCTTTTAATACCGGCTAAAGATGCATATTTTTTCAAAAATTGATTAATACTTCTCTCACTATACTTAGCATCAAATTGACCTTCAAAAAGGTATCCACCTTTGGGCCTATAGGCTTTAAAGTAATCTCTTAACAAAAGCAGCATAGATTCAGGTAGTGGTACTTGCCGGTCTTTTTTGCCTTTGGCTTGTATAATATTAATGATCATCCTGGAGCTGTCTACATGCCCAGGCTTTAGGTTGATAACTTCACTTACTCTTAGGCCACATCCATACAGCAATATGATTATGGCTTTGTGCTTTATATTAGTACAGGCACTTATCAGAGCTATAGCTTCATCATGAGTTACATACTCAACCAATTTATGTTCTTTCTTAGGCCATGGTATATGCTGCAGTTTCATTGATTGCCCCACTACCAATAAATAAAAAGCTTGAATGCCACACCTGGCATGATTACGAGTATTGATTTGCACCTTAGTTAGCAAGTACTGCTCTATCTCATTAGCAGTAATATTCCTAGCTCTATCACGATCCACAAACTCACGCAAAAACAACCTCACTTGCGACGCATAGTTTTTAATAGTTGACTTCGACCATTTCTTGCTATTCATGCGCTGAATATAGAGAGCCTCTGCTTGTACAATGTCCATTGGTAAGTTATTAATAATTAAGTAATTATAGAGGTCGGGTACATATACACGTTATCGGTCAGCACTACCAGCGTTTATGCCAGTAGTGCTTTCCGACACCATTTAGGCAGTTGCAGCTTTTACAGCCCACATTGCAGCCTCTTCAAAAGAAGTTTGTGCAAGTGATGCAAGCCTGCCATCTTTTTCTTTTAATGTTTCGCAGATATTGATTAGTTCAGCAGATTTCTGCTTAATCAAATCAATCGTACTGTTGTTAGTAACATTAAATTCGGTGCGTACTCTTGCTTCGCCAAGCGTTTTTAATGACATTTTATTTATTGTTTAATTATGAAAACCGTTTATCTAATTTTTGCTGCAAAACATCTATATCAATTTTTGCAATGACATCCCAATACCAGCCTTTGTAAGTCACACCATATTTATCAATAGCTATATAATCGCCTTTGGTAAATTCAGTTACACGATATGCCCCATCTTCTCTTTCTTCAATTCTTTCAGAGTGTGTAGGCTCGACCAAAATGTAAATTCTAAAGCCATTATAAGTTTTTTTATACTTACCAAGTTTATTAGCTTCTCTTACCCATCCGACACCTCTATAAGTAAATACTTCACTCATATACTTTAATTTTGACGTTACTATTTTTTTCACCCGTGCCGAACCGATAACATTGGGTTTGCAGCCATTGGGGCTTGACCAGCAGCACTTCAACATTACCTAAAGCCCAACTGCATCAAGTAAATCAAGCAGACGAACAAAGCCATCCCAACGGCTTCAAGCCCTGTTCGTTAGCTGTCATGCCGAGACACCGCATCTTGACCATCTAATTCATTCCTAACGGAGAATTTGTATTCCCAATTAAGACTTGCGTTTATATCCTTAATTAGAATGCTCTCGTGAAGAAAGACCCATCCAATCATGTTGTTATCTTTATTACGTAACGGGTGCATCCTCAAATTGTCGTTTTTGCCTGTAATGAGGCAGGTGGGATTGTACATTGTTTTTTCGTTTTATTTTTATGGTATGAATTAATTGCTTGTTGATTAGTTCTTTTTTTATAGTCAGCATCGCTTTGAAGTTTTTTCTTTTTCCACTTGTAGGTCATTTTGCCTTTATACTTTTTACCAGCATCATTTCTTTTCAGAACACTTTTCGAGCCTTCACGCTTGCCTTCCTTCCGAAACTCTTTATACTTTGGTTCTGATTTTTCTCTTTGCTTAATTCGTTCATAGCGTTTTTTATTGACCTTTTCTCGGTATGCTTCATCATTGGTATGATACAGAACAATGGTTTTGCTTACTGCATACATTTCAGCTAATCGCCGACTTGTATAACCTTGCTGCCTCAATTCTTTCATCTCTGCTATTTCCCGTTCAGTCAGCACACGCCGTCTATCTAATTCAGGTGGTAATCGTGGATAAACTAATTTTTCTTCGACGGTCTCCGATTGATGGCACGAACAGCTAACAGGGCGTTTGCCAAAAGGTGGGCAGGAAGTTGTTACGTCAGCTTCTGCACTGCTATTTGGCTGCTGTCCCGCCTGAATATCCGCTATTGTGCTTTTCATTGTTACTTGTACATTTGTTTAGCTGTTGGGCAGATGTACGGGCTGATGAGCCTTGATTTCCCACCCTTCGGCAAGCGCTGAAACGTTGGTGGCTACTGTTACCAGTCTATAAATTTGATAGTTCCTTTTTTATACATCGGGTGGCTTGGTGAACCATCTTTATTTTTTAAAATACATTTTGGATTTGGGAACATTTCTTTTAATTGCCTGTCCATACCATAAAAAGAAGGCTCTTTGAACCCACCCCAGGCAAATACAACATCCTTTACAAGTTTTCCAGTTTGCCTTAAATAAAATTCGTTTTGGTCATCGTGAAATTTGCTAAAACCATTCTTTAAAAATTCGGGATAAGCTGTAATAAAAGCAAAACAATTCATCATATAAAAACCACCATAACCATTAAATTTAGAAAGCCTTATAACACTCTCTATTGTAGGGTCATTCTTAGCCTCATTTGCAGTTGAAGGATTTAAACCAATAAACATTACTAATGGTAGCGACTTATCCCAAATACGCCAAAGCTGATACCTGTACTGCTTACAATCAGAGAACGCTGCACCCTTATCAACCACAGCAGCCACCAACAAGTGGTTTACTGCTATTGGGGCAGGACGTTCAAACATCAGCATTTGTTCGCTATCGGCTGCGGTTCCAGCAGAAGGAATACTATTTTGCTTCATATCTTATTTTTAATTTTTGTTTTTCAATTTAGCTGCGGTTACGGTCGGACGTTTTTCAAATACCACACCATCGGCAAGCCCTGTTCGTTGGATGCAAAATCATACCAATCTGATCTAGGTAGCTATTGTATTCTTTTATTATTTCAGTCATTTTTGAATATTTATATTATTTCCAAAAACCAAAAACCTTTACGCAACCCCTTTAAAAAGCCCTTTGTTTTCAATTATATAATTCATCCAAATCACCTCTTGCACCTCTCCCGATCTAATGTTATTTTTCTTAACCGGTAACTCCAGTTTTATCCAGTCATGGTACAGTTTGTTATATAGTTCGCTGTTATAACTGCTCACCATGGCCAACCCTTTTATGCTGTGCAATTTTTCAGCAAGTGCTATATGTTTTTCTGTAGAAAATTCAAACTTGTAATCATTAAATGAAGCCCTTGTTTCTTCCGGGTAAGGAGGATCACAATAGAAAAAAGCCTTTTCAAAATCAAGTTTATCAATGCAATCTTCAAAATCGAAATTGGTAATTTGAAAATTAGATCTGATCACTTCAGCTACATCATACAGCTTTTCTATTGCGTTATTCCATTTGCTAACTGTTTCTCCACCAGCAGCGTTTACCTGGCACTTAGCCATATGCCAACCTTTATTTTTACGTTGGGCACCTAGTCCAAAAAATGATTGCCTAACCCTTACATAAAATCTTCTAGCCTGTTCTATTTTGTCTTCAGATACTTCCCAACAATTATTGTATTCCAAATTAGAGCAGGGAGTTAATAATAACAGCCTTACCAAATCAGCTTCATGGTTACGTAGTACTAAAAAAAAGTTTGTGATATCTTCATTCAGCTCATTGGCAGTTTTAATAACCTTGCCTTTATAATTCAGCGATACGCAAAAACTACCCCCAAATACATCTATCAAATGGTTGAAGTTTTCCGGAAAGTTGGAGTACAAATGATCCAGCCAGGTAAACTTGCCACCGAAATAATTAAACGCTATTATCTTTTTCAA
The DNA here is from genome assembly GCA_031424295.1 of Segetibacter sp. Taxonomy (GTDB): domain Bacteria; phylum Bacteroidota; class Bacteroidia; order Chitinophagales; family Chitinophagaceae; genus Segetibacter. The sequence goes on from JANPHE010000356.1 coordinate 15,710, forward strand.
ATTCCCCGACATATTGTTTTATTGATTGTACTCTCTATCTTTTAAATAATCCAATGCACCCTAATACACCATATCCGTCCAATGAACCAACTGCCCTTCAAAGTCGTTATCATCAAGCCATTCAAACATCTCTACCGGGCTAGGAAAGCCATCATTAATAGCCAGCTTTTTTATTTCATCATTATGCAAATCCCTGCCATCAACCTTTACTGTAAATGCCATATAGAAAGTTTCTTTTAAATTTTCTACATAAACACCAACTTTATAAACAGCATCTGGATTCAATTGATAGGTTATGTCATCAACCCTACTTATCTCAATGCTCTGAACATTTTTACATGTATCCAACCCAATTTCCCCACCATTAAATCGTAAATAATTCTTCGTTCTTACTCCGGTAGCCATCTGTATACTCATACCCTTTTTCCAACGATTACCTTTTCTAATGGTATGAATTTTAGGTACAAAATTTTTTCTGTACTTCTTCAGCTTGTATGCTAAAATCTTCTCAACAAAATAGGTTGGCTTTCCTTTGCGTTGTGTGGTAAATCCCAAAATCATATTCTCAGTTTTTAGTGTTCAAAAAAATATCTAAATCCTCCTTACCTACATAATCAAGAGTAAAAAACTTCGTACCAAAATCACCCTTTATGGTCATCTTCCAAACCTCTACAATCTTCTGGTTTTTTTGGGTCACTTTATACAGATGGTCCGCAGAGAAATTATTAGTCCTCTTTATTTTTTTAACCTCCAGTTCAAATTCATTTTTAAAAGCTTCAGCATAACTACTTTGGCTGTACTGTGCCATCTCTTTCACTATAGATGATACCTTCAATTCCTGCTGCCCTTTTGGTTTTTTATGCTCCGTTATTTTCCACATACTTCTTATTTTGGTTGCAAATAATTCTTATACTTATCCAACTCAGCCAATTCACTTATTACCGGCATTCCATCATGTAGCTGTCCATCCAGCAATCTTCCATTCTTTTTAGTACCAATCTTTTTCATCACGGCTATATTGTTATCGGCATCATTATTCAATATGCCTTTGCTATATACGGCTACGCCAAATTCTTTTTTATCTACCGGCGCATACTCTCCCCATTGCTTAAAAAAGAATGGCACTCCTGCAGCTTTACATTGGTCTCTTAGGCTTCTAGCCCAGTCCGGGTGCATTGCTCTAGCCATGTGGCCGCTTTCGCCTCCTACTATTACCTGGTGTATTCCTTCGTACCATCTCTTTTTATTTCCAATAGTATCGGTAAATGGTATATCCAAGTTTAAAAATCCTAGTAAGGGTTCACAACTCAGAAACTTTACTTTGGCAGGTACATGCAACAAATAAGAAATTCTATCATCCACATCTTGATTCTCAACACTAGTACCAACCCAAATATTTGCAGGAAAAATGTATGGAATATCATTTGTAAATTTCTTTTTAGGAAATTCTCTTTTAAATTTTACTTGTTTCCACATAGCAAATTCCAACATCCTCTTAGGTCGCTTTGTCAATACCTGATAAGTATGCCAAGGTGCTTTATAAAGCATCACTTCAAACACCAGATCTATAAATTCAAAAGAAATATTCTCATGAAACAGATCGCTCATACTATTTACAAAAATCAACCTCGGCTTTTTTAGTTTTATCGGAGCATCCAATGCATCTTCATGTGCAATAGCTCCTGCCAGAAAAGGCTTGTTATACTTTGCAGGTTTCATTATCATCAATCGCTTATGCATCTTTTCTGCATAGCAATTTTTGCAACCTTGGCTTACCTTATTACATCCGGTTGTAGGGTTCCAGGTGTACTCCGTCCAACTAATGTTTGATTTATTCATGGCTGTTAAGCAGTTTTTAGTTTGTAATAAATATAGTTTTCCGCAAAAGCCTCTATCCAGCATTTTACTACATCAGGCACTACACTATTGCCAATAAACTTCTTCTGATCAGCCTGTGTTCCCAACAACTGATAGTTGGCAGGAAAGCCTTGTATTTTCAAAAGTTCGGCTACTCGTAGCATTCTCATTTTTATATCAAGCAATCCGTAAGCAGCCATAAAAAATTTTATTTTCCTAGCCATTTCGCTATCCTCTTCTTTCACTTCTATAGCAAAGCAACCCGGTTCTACTTCTATCAAATAGGGCGGTCGCTTATCCATTTTCGCTATCAGCGTAAAACAGGGTTTTTCAATAGATGAACCATTATTTTTAAACTGAGGATTTAGCAAAAAATAACTACACGCTACTACATTCATTTTAGGCACAGAGGTTATTGTCCCTCCAGGTTCATCTATTGTTTGGTGCTTAGTGCCATTACCATACTGCCGGTCTATAAAATAGGTTGGGCTTATCAACGATACTCTATCTACTGTTGTCAAGGTTGGGCAGGGTGCATCTATAGATCTGGTAAATCCTTTGCCATAATAAATATTCAAAAAATTAGCTTGTACCAGTCCCAATTTGCCTTGGCAGCTTACTACCGGCGCAGGATCTTCTACCGATGGCGGATGGTGTACCCCCGTTTTGCCATTTATCGAATTATATTTTAAAAGAAAACTTACTTGTACTAAAGCTTGTGTAGGAATTGTAGTAAGTGTTCCAGCCACTGTTTCTAAGGATGTGCTTTTGCTTGAAGGATAGCCGCTTTTATAATTACTAAGAAATGATGTTTGAATTAATGACATCGTATCCTTGGTTCTTAAAGTATCACAAGGGCTTTGAATTGAACTACTTTTATTTTCTGGACTTCCACTGTAATATTTTGCAATGAAAGATTTATCCCCCTTAGCAATGTATTTTATCAATCCGCTGTATATACGCTCTAGCGTTTTATCACTCAATGGTTTTTTCCTGCAAAAAATACTCTCTCCTTCATCCTCAAAGTCCAAAACTTCCTTCACAGCTTTCCACTTTTGCAAATGGGCAAACATCCCTGCACTTCCCTTTTTACTATGGGTAGCCTCTGGCCATACTATTGGCAACCCATGTTTTGCAAAGCAGCCAAACAATCTGTTTCTACTCGTATAGGCGCCATAGTCCGCACTGTTCAGTTCTTTCCATTCGTTCCAATAGCCTTTGCTGGTTATTTCATTACACCACCGCATAAAGTCTTCCCCATTTCTTCTGCTTAACGGCTTACCATTTTCGTCCAATGGTCCCCAACTCATAAATTCTACTACATTCTCAATCATGATGTAGTCAGGTTGCAAAGCTTCTTCATATCTTATCAGATGATCTGCCAGGGTTCTGCTATCCGCATTGCGAGGAAGCCCGCCTTTTGCCTTGCTAAAATTGGTACACTCCAATGATGCCCAAAGTATAAGCTTCGCAAAAGGAAATTTATCTTGCGCATCCTTCACATGCATCATCAGCTCAGTCAAGTCAAGTGTTCTGATATCTTCATTAAAATGTTTCACCTCAGGATGGTTTAGCCAATGGCTTTTAATGGCCTTTGCATCATGGTTTACACAGGCTATTACCTTTACTATTTCTCGCCCTTCTATCTGTGCCTTTGCAAAACCGGTAGTCGTTCCACCCGCTCCGCAAAAAAGATCAACTACTAAAAAAACAGGATCATTCATTTTATGAAATTTATAAGCGATAATTACAATCAAAATATTAGCGAAAATTCTATAACCGACTAATTGATTTATCGTGAATAGAAATATAATCACGGCACCAGTTACCGGTTGCAACACATTTACCGATGCAGCACATTGTTTCTCCAACTATTGAAGAAACATCGCCTTTAAGCTTAACTACTTTACCATTGACAATTGTAGACCAGGCAATTTTATCACCTTCTACAAAAGCCCTATTTTCCGTCGTTGTAAAAACTGGATCATTCATTTTATAAAATTTATTAGAATTAAGTTGTATTATTTACTCAACAGATCTACTCTCTTATGTATAGCTTCCGTTTTTTTTACACCATCATTGTATCCATTCCAATAGATGGTCTCCAATTCTTTTTCAAAATCAAAAATCACTGGTTTACTATTCAACTCTTCACTAAAAATCTTTCTCAACTTGGCTACACACAATGCATTCATTTTACCTATCATCATCAAATAGTTTGGCTGTTTATCAACGATCTTTGGTAAATTATATTCAACCCGTTCTATTTTTTGATGTGGCATAATGAAATCCAGTTTTATAGTTCAGAAATTTCCGCCTTCAATTGAACATACTTTTCTTCTAGCCTCCGCTTTAAAAAATATATTGTCTTATTCAATTCTTGTAAAAGTTCTTCATCTTTTATTTCTGAAAGATTAAAACTTGCAGTACCTCTCCTTTGTGAGTCAGGTAATTTAAATGTTATACTAACTATTAAATTTGGTTCACTAAAAGCATTTATCTTTTCTCCAAGTAAGTCCAACTCATCTATCAATTCCTTAACTCTAAAAAAATTTTCTATTTGCATATATGTAGTTTTAAAAATTTATTGTAGAGGGGTCTACCAAAACGTCTTCTTTCTTTTCTTCAACAGCTACAGGCACGTTTTTTTCTTCGTTATCAGGGTTATCAATGCCAGCCATTTCATAGGCACGATCAAACCTACGTTTGAAAAAATCTTCACCCTCACCACTTTCTATTGTAGGTGCTTTAAATAAATCAATCCCTAGTTTATCATACTTCATTTTAAAGCACCACGTATTACTCCCATCAGGAAACCTTTTCCGTTCATACCCGGCATAAACGCCATTATCTAGTTTCAAGTAATATTCTAGTGTACTCCTGGATAGAAAGTTCGCATCCCTTCTTTGTATCAGTTCTTTCTGATAAAGTGGTTGTACTTGTATCAATCTTATATACAAATAGCCATCCTGTATGATAAAGTCGTGCCCATCCCTTATCATATTTTGGTGGTAAAGAGATTCCACCACACCCCAAAACTTAGCTACATCATTATTACCCGCTAGTATAGCATGTTGCGTTTTCATGTTATCAATCAGATAAGCCTTAGCCTCGTTATAGGTAAAAGGAAACTCCAATTCATCCTTTGTCAAGTGCATAATGGTGAGCAGTATGCTTATGTTCATAATCATACGATCATCAATCTCTACACTAGCCACATCCTTTATCGATTGCTTAAAAATCAACAGGTATTGATCTTTAAATCGGTCTTCAAATACACCTCTAAACTGCAACAGCTCGGCACTTATATAACTCAGTCCATGGTATTCATAATCATTCTTTAGCTTCTGAAAATTCTTGCGTTGGTTTTCACTAAATTTTCCTTCTTCAAAAGATAGCATGATGCAGCGCATAAAAAGTGCAGGTTCAATCGTTGGCATATCCTGTCCGGCTAATATCGTACTACTGTTTACCGGTGTACTCTCAGTGGCAAAATCATTACTCATCTTTCCTCTCTCATACCCAATACCATCATACAGGTTTTTCAAGCTTTCTATCACCTTTGGTTGCAGATTATTCTTGTATTCATCCAATCCTACGAGTGCATTTTTAAACTGTGCCAACTTGCGCATAAATCCTACAACTGTAGTAGCTCCACCCAACATGATCTGATCTTGCTTATGGCCAAACATATGAACTAGGCTATCATACATTTCACCCTTACCTGCTCCGGGTGGTCCAAACAAATTCAATAATGGGTACCTCCGGATCTTACTCATCATGATATCTCTAAACAAACTACCTATGTAGAAGAGAATAGCTGGAATTGCCTTTTTCTCATAGGCCCCGTACATACACCTGCTCCATTCTACAAATCCAAACCCTTCAATCGGTTCTATGTAAATGAATTTCTTTTCGTTTACAAACATTCCCTCTTTGTCAGCATACATCATACTGCATGCAGGTATAAAGTATTTCTTACCCGACCATTCTACTATCCCATATTTGTCAATAGGGATAAACTCCGAAACTTTTTCACCAATCACAGTCAGTCCATTACTCCATGTCCAAAACCGGTTACGATTATTCCAGCCCAATGTTTCTATTCGCTTAGCACTCGTTTCATCTTTTTGCAAAAACAGTTGAAGCCTGGCCAAATCGCTATCCGTACCAAAAAATACAAAGTCACCTCGTCGTGCAAGTATCTTTTTAAAGCTTCCAACACTTACAAAATCATCTGTATTAATATTAATCATGCATTCAAATCCATATACATTCTTTATACTAATCAGCCTGAAAGCCTGGTCATCATTACTATCAACATGGTAAATGATCTTCATCGTAAAGTTTGATATTGGATAGTCTCCCTTGGTTCCGCCTCTACTATAAAAAACCTTGTCATGTATATAAATACCGTACTTCAGTGCAGCATACACATCATCACGAGTACCTTCAAAATCATCAGGCAAGCCGGCATCTGCCGCACTTTTTACATTCTTTTCAAATGTGGCCTGCATTTTCTTATTCTCAATTTCCTGCTTCCGCCTTTTATGCTCCTCTACTACATACTTCTTCAGTTCAGTTTCTGGCAGTTTTGCCATCATTTCCCCTTTCAAAGAGCTTAGTTGCTGCTCCAGTAGTAGTATTTCATTTCGCGCTACACTTACCGAGTTATTTTCATCCTCCGTTAGTTTGGTTTTAGAAATTAGCTTCTCAATACTTTTACGCTTAGCAGCAATTTGTTTTTTCAGTGCAGATATTTCTTCACTTACTTTTTCAGTTCGCAATTTTACCGCTTCAGATATTTCCCTAAAGTATGCAACTCTTTTAGGCTCATTTTGAATTGAAAGCAACATTTCCACCAGTCGCTCCATCGCCGCCGCTTGTCTGTCCGGGTCGGCAGCATCTTTCCACAGTTGCAGGCTCTTCCATAGTACAGCATCTTGGTGCAAGCTTTTAAAATGGTCAGTAAAATTCTTATCAGGTAAGGGCATTGGATTTTTTGGGAAGGGTTTTTTGCAATCAGTTTTTCAACTTGTAATCAGAATAATTGGTAGAAAATATTTTCTTTCAAAAACTTGTCGAGTTAGCCAAAATATTTTTGCTTAATCAAAATGCAAGAAGTGCCTAATAAATGACCAAGTATCTATTTTGAAATGATAGCTATTTAGATTTATAAATAAAAGAGTTATAAGGCTTACAACTGCATCAAAATATCTATAATAAATTATTCTTTTTGGTATGAAGCTGAAAAGAAAAAGAAATAAAAAAATGGGCCATTGAAAACTGAAAAGGCCGATAAAACACCAAAATATATAGCCCCATTGGAAAACAACAAAGACAAGTTGGGTATTTGAAAAATTTGCTTTTTTGTCTTTAAATGACATAGCAAATTGATGTGTCTTTTGTATAAATAATAAATTCATCGTTTCCCATACAATTGGGAATACAGTTAAGAAATAGAATACATGTTTCATGTTTGTATAATTTTAAATTTATAATCAGGAATTTGTTATGGCTACATTTTTTCTCTTTGACGCTTTTCCATTTCTTCAAAGCGTTGCTGCCATTTGCTTTTTACAATTGCTTCCTCCGGTTCTTTTAATCCATAATACTTGCTATTCTTCTTTCTATTATCCCATGCCCATTGGTTCATACCAGAAGCAAGCCTTTTCTTTTCATCATTGCTTTTCCACCGCAGGTAACATACATATACCATCAGTCCTATAATTAATAAACCAATGGATATCCATATGGGCGAAAGAACCCACCACCACGACCAATTAATGACCTTGCATAATTTCAGAACGATAAAAGCAACTGCCAGCAAGCCAGTAAATCCAATACCGCTGCTTGACGAACTTGAAGATGATTTTGACATTTGTATAGGTTTAAAATTTGAACAATCTTTTTCATTACCCGGTGCTAAGCGATAGTGTCACCGTTATCTAAATTCAATTATGCCATTCTATTATTTCACATTCAGCAGGGCGAATTCCTAGCTTTTCTCCATTTGGAAGTATTGCAGACATGGCCCCATGAGAATTGCACCATACATAATATTCTTCGCCCTTATTTGCTACTTTCTCCGCATTTGATTGAACAAATACCGGCAAATCACTTTTAGCAGTCGTTGCCATCCTTATTTTCAGAGGCACTTTTCCAAACCTGTTAGGAGGGTAATGTTCTGATAGTTTTTTTAATGCAGGTGAAGTCAATGCCACCTCCAAAAATGGGTTTGCCATTTTATTCAAATTCGATTTATCATTCATGTTTTATAATTTATAATCAGGATGAGAGGGAGAGTAAATAGTTTCTTTCAAAAAACTTTTTGATTTAATCGACTGTTTCTTTACTAAAAAAAATTTATCATAAGTATCAGCGCAAGCAGCAAATGTTTCGCCAGTAGCTACATCTTTTACAGCATACCATCGCCTACTAGCTTCATGAAATTCCTGATAAATAGTAAGTGTACGTGTAATGTTACCGCCTTCCTTTTTGTCCTTAGGAGAAAAGACAACTGTTTGCCCTACAAGGCTTCTGATTTCTTGTGTAATGTGGTTCATAAATGGATGGTTTATGCCACTTTTATTAGATCGAGGTATCTAAAGAAATCTTCTAACCGGTTCGATTGAAGTCCCGTAATGTCTACCTCAGGGGATTTTGCAAAAAATCCCCTTTTTTTATCTATAAAAAGCAACTTTTTTTCTCTCAAAATCAATTCATTGTGTCGAAACATTTCCATCAGGTAAGGGGTTCGACAGCTTCCAGCCTCATAATACAATTGGTTGTCGAACACATATCTTACTAACTCCTGCTTCTGTAGTGTACTAGATATTTCCCACACAAAATATACATCCTCTAGCTTACTCAAATTCCTATTTAGTATTGTAAAGAACTCATTGTAATCAATACTATACTTATCTATTTCACCTTTCAACTGCACTCTTTGTTGGCTATAGTTACCAAGCCACTTATTATAGCTTTCAAACGGCAATTGGTTTGCTATAAATTTTAGTTCAACACTTTCAATCCTTTCTTCCAGTTTCGCTAGTTCCACTTTCTTTTTTGCTAGAAGCCCCTTGTTTTCTGTCAACCTTATTTCCATCTGCTTTTGAGCACCGTCTTTAATAAACTGAACTTGTGCAGCGCTAAGACTAAGGTTCTTCAGTATCTCATCAAATTGCCCATGCACTTTCTTTGCAGCAAGATGGTTATGATCCATACTAGTATGGCATCTATAGTAATAAAATAAATTACCATGCCTGTTTTTCGATGGGCCACCAGTCAATAATCTTCCGCAGTGGCAATGAAGAACGCCTCTCAGCGGCATTTCATCACTTGTCAAAACTCTTATTTTCGGATCACCCTTTATCTTCCTTTGAACTTGTTGCCAGGTAAACATGTCAATGATCGGCTCATGTGCTGAAGGAAACAAGCCACCTGGCAACTCCTTCCAGCTCTTCACCATTTGTTGACCGCTGTATATAGGAGCCGTTAAAATATTCTGCATACAACTATTACCATTTAGTGTAAATCCCTTCTCTTTCACAGCTGCTTTTATTTCGTAGTAAGGCGTGTTATGCAAATAAGCATCGTAAATAAACCTAACTATTTCTGCCTTTTCTTTATCTATTACCAACCCCGCGCTTTTTCCTTTACCTTCCTTTATATATCCGTAGGGCACTTTTCCGTTTATATACCTTCCTTCTTTTGCCTTAGCGGTATAAATGCCACTATTTATTTTATTCGTCCGGCGGATGTTTTCATCCTCGGCTAGTAATAGGCTAAGGCCGGTCCTAAAAAAACTTCCATTATCACGGTAGTCAAATGTAATTCCCTCTACCACACTTACTATCTGCACACTGTATTTCATTTGCAGCCTCTTGGCCATGGTCAAAGCTTCTCCGGCATCCCTGCTAAACCTATCCATTTCGCATACTACCAAGTAGTCTACATCCTTGTGGTATTTAGCCAGAAATTTTGTTAGCTTATCCATATCAGGTCTATCAAAAGTCTTAGCACTAAAACCTGCATCTATAAATGTATCAATCAGCTCCACATTATTCCGTTCAAACCATGGCCGGGTATACAAATCCTGCCACTCAATACTGCCATTGCTCTGTCCTACGCTGCTGAACCGCAGATAACGAATTCCTTTTTTCATTTGCTTCATTTATACTTGCTTCAACAATAGTGTTGACAAATAAAGCTAACAACTCTTTTTCACAATCCTTTACCACATACATTCCTCCATTTACTTGCGGCAATATGTTTTCAGAGTTTTGCATTACAGTTTTACTATTTTATCTTCTTTACATTCACGATCAATTGCAAATCCCAACCCTGAGCCTTATATGCCAACAAATCCCATCTAGTCAGATATTCAGCAACAACCTTTGTTTGTCCAATTGATTTATTTCTTAGTACATAATACTTCATCATAACTAAATAAATTCAACTGCTTAAAAATCACCCATTACCACACAATTAAAACCCTCCGGCACTACCATATCTGTTTGAGTGCTAATGATCAAGGCAGTATTTGTATTACTTACCAGTTCAGCAAATGCAAGAGCCCTTTCAAGCTGATTAACCTCTTCTATAATCAACAGCTTTATGTCCGGGTGCTTTGCCCATTCTCTTATGTTATGGCCCAGGTCTGATTGATCAGTAGTTCTTACTACTTCATTAGGAAATAATGCAGCTATAGAAGCAGCCAATACTGTTTTACCACTGCTTTGTGGTCCTTTTATTAACAAAGGTGCTCTTTTCATATATGCGGTTTTTATGGGTTTGTATTAATCAGTTGAATTTTTTGTTTTACCATAACTAGACTTAGTGATGTAAATGTTATGATTTTCCAATTCTCTCAAAAGAATATTCCTTTCTCTCTCCTTTGCATTCAGCATTATGCCTAGTATCTGCAACGACGCTATCTCATCCACCTTTTGCATAAATGAAACACCGGATTTGCTAGGTTTCACTGTATGATCAATGATAGGTAAGTCAAAACCTGAAATTATTGCTAGCCAAGTCGGAAATTTTTCCCTTGAGATATTGCCTGGGTAATGCATTTTTATTAAACTCCCTTCTTCATCCAATATGTTTTTGCTCTTCTCATTCTCTGCATCTGTTACATCTACTATTTGAAGGCTCAATTGAACCACACATTTATCATTAGCCAGCTTTTCAGCATACGCATTTATCTGCGCTATAAAGTCATTAACCAACTGAAGCTTTGCGAATAATTCTGCTATTTCCTTTACTTTCTGCATGACATTTCTTTTTTAATTCTTTTCTCATCCTTCCTTACACGTATAAGTATTACCATTAGGTAAATAATAAGCCCAAAAAGTATTATATCCGTTACTGCTAAAATCTTAATCATTAGTGCATATATTTTTCAAGTGAAAACTTCAATTTTTGTTGCATCAATTTTGTAGAATATTGATGAGCCTCTACATTGCTTGCAAACTTTTTCGCCTTTTCCAAATCTTTTGTCAATATGGCAATATGCTTACCTTCGCCTACCCAGTTTCCCTGCACATACTGTATTACACCTCCATGTGTTGTACTAATTATTATCTTGCTATTATTCATATCCAAACCATTTTACCTTCAAAATTGTACAATCAAAAAAGCGAACCCTGCAACCCCAATTGCTTCACATCTTTTTCTACGTCCTCTTGCTTTTCCATTCCAGTTACAAGTTCTTTTTTCACCGGAAATCTATCCCCTCATTCATTCTCTACTATCAATACGTTCACATGATCAGCTATCAGCTTCACACTATCACCCTTTACCCCATACACCACATTTTTCTTACACCAGCTATTAATAGTCTCCTTCAAATACATCATACATATCTCACGTTTCACCTCTCACGTTTATCACACCGCCACCAACATCCTTTCATTCTGCCCCCACAAATGCCTTATGTATTCATCAGGATCCATCTGCTCCGGAAATTCAATCATCCCTACTTTAAAACCCATCTTCAAAAACAGATCTATTTGTTTCAGCGTTTTTTTAGTACCGGCTACATCTCCATCATAGCACATCACTACCTGTTCTGTATACCGTTTCAAAAATTTTGCTTGCAACTCATCTATCTCCGTACCGCAGCTTGCTACTGTATTTACCATCCCTCCATCCTGCATACTTTGCACGTCCATAAATCCCTCCGTAACATATACATACCCGGTTTCCTTTATCGCTCTCTGTGCCATGTTTAGGCCATACCAAATATTGCGCTTGCTGTATATCAGGCTTTCGTGACTGTTGAGGTATTTGGGCTGCTTCTTGTCTTCCTCTTTGTCGCCGGTTGGCACCCACCTGGCACCAAATCCTACTATCACCCCGTTCTGGTCATAGATGGGGATGGTGATTCTATTCCTGAAAAAATCCCAGTTCTTACCTTCTTTACTTGTAATGAGGCCCATCTCCACAGCCGCATTATGCTTACCTGCATTAATGAGCGGCGTTTTAAGGTAGTCCCAGCTATCGGGAGCGAAGCCAATGTCCCATGCTGCTCTTTTCTCTGCATCATAGCCTCTTGTTTCGAGATAGCATATAGCTGCAGCATCAGCAGGTAATTTCTGTATTGCTTCTCTGTATTTCTTTTGGGCAAATTCAGCGCAGCTATACATCTCTGCTCGTAAGTCTCTAGTTTCCTCAGTCTCACTTTGTTGTTGTTGATCATATTCTAAGCTTATATTGTAGTATTCCGCCAGCCATTCTATAGCCTCTACAAAAGTTTTTCGCTCTTTCATTCTCAAAAAAGTGATCACACCACCAGATTCACCGCAACCAAAGCATTTATATACTTGCTTGGCTTGCCATATCCTAAAACTTGGGCTCTTCTCATCATGAAACGGGCAACAGGCCTGATGCTTCTTTACGGTTACATACCTGCTTACTATCTCCTCCAGGTCGCTTTTGCTTAGTACTTCATCTATAGAAGATTGCTTAATCATTTACTATTTTTTTATAAAGGGAGAGGTAGAAACCCCTCCCGTTTTTTTTAACCATTTCTAACACAAAAATCCCAAACCAAACTATGAAAAAAATCTGTGGAGAAGGATGGACACGAACCATCTTTTCCAAGGCGACATCAACGCGATATAACCACTTCCCCATGGAGTTCCCTTTAAGAATAAAAGGAACTTTAACGATTGCTTGCCGTATGAAAAAACTATATAAATAACTCAAATTCTGTAGTCACAAAATAATTTTACTTGTCTATGTATTCCTGTTTCTTTTCCGGGCTTTCAAATACATATTCGGATGGTCCATTCTCTTGCTTTTCTTCCTTAAACTTCCCATTTTCATCCTTCAGGCAATACTCATTCATCAATTCGCCAATTCGTTTTTTGGCAACCTCCAGCCGCATGCTGTTTCGCTTATAAAAACTATCAATCTTTGTAGAGTTAAAAATTTTAAAAGCAATCGATTGCTTGCTCTGTTCTCTTATATCAGTTTCTAGCAGTATTAGAGTATGGTAGTCTACACGCATTATTTTGGGGTGTTTATTTTAGAAATTATGTTGTAAATTATAGGCACTTATCAGTATCTTTATTTTGACCAGATCCACCATGCCTTTTTTTATCATCGTTATCAATAGCATTGCAAATGCATCTGGCATTCTAGGTGCTATCGCCTCTGGTATTTCATAAAACTTATCCAGTACCACTCTATATCCTTCTGGTCCGGTAGCTAGCAAATAATCTGGCAGGCATTTTTCTATATCCTTGGTGCTATATGCTGGTATTATATGGCTTGGTGGGTCTATGCTGTCTACATGTTCATTACCGGCTACATAGTAGTTGTCCTGGTCAAAGGCATTAGTTACCAATGTTGTCACATGGCGCCTTACTTTCCATTGATAAATCGTTTTGGCATCTATGCCACATGCTACTAATTCGTGGCAAAGCACCGGCATCACAAAGTTTTGAATGAGGCTGTTTTCGCTAATCGTTTTCATGCATATTGTTTTTGACTTTCTCTCCGCTTTGCCCACCAGGCATTCATCAGGTCAGTTTGTGTTTCAATATCTCTCATCACATATCCATATACTACTCGGGCCATTACCGTACTATCTTCTATATCATAAATGCTCTTCAGTATTTTCACATAGTAGTTAACCGGCTTTCCGGTATCCAACAACGATAAGTAATCCTTCATACCCATAAATGGAAACCGAATGATAGATAAAGGCTTTACTATACCCAACCTATACTTCTCGTTATACGTAGCGTCCAACTCTTCATTCACCTTAAATTCAATCGCATACATGGGCCTTACATCGCCAAACGTATCGGCAAAAAGTTTCCCATTCGTGTTTATCGAAAAGTTTATACTACGCATATTGCTAGGCTATTTTCAATGTGTCAAATACTTTTCCCATTACCTTATTCTGTAGTTCAAATTCGTGGTATGCACACAGCCATTGCACTTGGGAAGCATTCATCACTATATCCTCCCACCTCATGTGTACAGGCTTTTCCCATTGTACAGGCTCACCCCTGTTGCCGCTTATAGTTATCAGTGTAGTGGTATACATTTTCACTACTCCATCTATTATAGCGTAGCTTTTTATCAATCCATGCTTCGCAAAAAACTTTGCTACTTCCTCTACACTCGGCAGATACAGATACTTTATTTTTTTCTCTACACTATAGCATATCCTTATGCTAGTTTCATTCTTCACAAAAAAATTCCGTTCAAGTAGCGTTATCCCTGCCTCTATCATGTGTATCAGAGATAACTTCATTGCGGTAAGCATATCATTTGTTTTTAGTTGGCGTTTTATTAAGTATTTATTTCATTTTTATTAACAGGCCACTTTCCACCTTTACATCATGCAGCCACAGCTACAAGTATTCTTTTATCAGTTCCGTTTTCTCATCGTAGAACTCAGCCATTATTTTAAACACATCATCATTGCATTTACCTTCTCTAAATGCACGGTTGAAAATTTCAGTATATCCTCCTTCCATTTTCTCCGCCATTTTACTGGTATCGCCCGGGCTTCTCAGCACCTTCCATTTTTCCATCAAATCTTCAGGGATATTCATTTTGTTTCTTTTTGTGTAAATTTGTCTTTGTTCACACAAAACTATGTAACTTCTATGGAACTTTCCAAAAGTTTTTATAGAAATTTCTACATTTTTATTATTTCATTACATAACTAATTAAATGAAAGAGAGTTATTTCTATAAAAATTTGAAAAAAATTTTAGAAAAATATTCGCAAGCGGATGCTGCGAAGATTTTAGAGGTCTCTCCTAAGTCCATAAGCAACTATTTAAACGGAAAATCTCCGAACATGCGAACGCTAAGAAAAGCAGAAGAAATAGTCACAAAATTGGAGACGGGAAAATCAATTACGCCAACATTAGGAGTTGATAATAATGAAATGAATGAGACAGATTTACACAATACAAAACTGCTCATAGATATGCTTTCAAAGCAAACCGATATCATCAAAAGCCAACAAGAAACCATACATTACCTAACAACAAATAAGGGAAACGTTACAGCGGTTTCCTCTATGTAGCTTGGATAAATCCTACATTTATAAATCATGATAAAAAGCAAAATGATTAGAATTAAAAAATATCCAAAAAAGTACTTCGCATTGACAATTATGTTAGCGATCAACATAACAGTAAATGCACAATTTATCAATAGAACAGGAAAGGACTTTTATATCAATGGTAGACTTGCATATTCTATGATAAATGATAGTGATAAATTTATTGAGTACAACTACAAAAATTTATGGCATTTTGATACAATCGATTATAGATTCAGATGGTCTGAAAATAGAGCATGCTACATAATCCATAATCAAATGGAGGATACTGCTTTTCTTTTCCTAGAAGACATTGACAATTACAAATATGATGATTATATATTTTTAACGGAAAAACAATTCAAATCTTTATCAATAAAATATCCAAAATCTTTTAAAAAAATCATGAATGGGGATTACAATATAGGGATGAATACAGAGCAAATAAAAATTGCATTAGGCGATCCCGATGATATAAATTCTACCGAAGGATCTAATTATTTTCATGAACAATGGGTGTATGATAAAAAGAAAATTTATATTTATTTTGACAACGGCAAAGTAACTTCAATTCAAAGATAAATTCCCATCATCCATTGTCAATTATCAATTGCCTCATATCGTCATCAACTGCACCTCCATCAAATTCCGCATAGGCACCGATGGGCTAGTCTGATAAGGCAAATACAATACCCCATCTATCTCATAGCAGTTATTATCCCTTAGTTCGCCCAGCAGTTTCTTATCTACACTATGCAATTTTGTTTTCACTATTTCGCCCTTCTCTTTCATATCCTGCCACTCTTTATGAAAGTTTTCCGCAAGCCCATCTTTACCCTGCCATGCTAGGCTATACGGCACCGTTTTTACATTGGCAGCATTCCGGTTGTGGTTAAAGCTTACCGGTATGTTTACCCCGCTTATTACTTGTCTCTGTATGTAAAAAAGCCTTAGGCCAAACTCATTAAATACCGTCGTATTCTTTGCCGTCATATAGCTGCCTTTCTGGTTACATCCTACATAGTTGCGCTTCTCATATAGTTGCGTTGTAGGGTTAAATTCTACATAGGTGCACAGCGTACTTATCTCACAGTCCACGCTGCGGTCGCCCTTGCCACTCACATACTCATGTAGGCGCTCTGCCCATGCATCCCACAGTATCGGGCTACCTGTTGCATCGGCTACGTTGTAGTACATATTTTCAGCCTCTACATAGGCTATATCTTCAGTAGTTAGCGGCCTACCTATATTTAGTGTGGCCAGCTCTGCACTCGTCTGCACGGTAGCGCATAGTGTCTTTTCCTTCAGGTCTTTTATTCTATCGCCGCCATATCCATCATTGCTATCCCATACATAGTTCAGCCTATACCCGTTTTCATCGCTAGTATTATTGTTTACGCTGCTAAATTCTCCCGTGCAGTAGCCGTTCAGGCTTAGTACCTTTCGGTAGCGTAGGTTATTAAATCGGTAGGTTAGCCTTACCTCATTATTTGGGTAAAAAATAGGGAAGATGTTTAACAAAGAAAACACCCCTTTCAAAAAGTCTACAATGCTAATTTTAGGCACATGGTTGCCTGGGTAAATGCTCCGGTTATAATCGCTGTAGGCAGTACTAGCAAAGTTGTACAGCGCATAGTTTTCTATGCCATAGTTATTAAACAGAAATAGATCCTTAAAAGCAGCATCATTTATAAAGTCGCCATTTACAGTAAATCCAAATTCTTCAAATACTTTTCTCAGTACAAATGTCAGCTTCAAAAAAGGGATCGTTCTATAGTCCTGGTGTTCAGGTGTGCTAGTATCTGCAGGCGTTCCCGGGCTAGTGCTCAGCGGCCGTCCAAATGTCCAGTCATTAATACCTGCTCCAGTTACTATTACGGTGTTCACGGTATCCTTCGCCAAAAACTCATTGTTGTAGTCCAGTCTATCAGCATCAAAAAATTGTTCTATCGCCACCGGTGCAAAAGCCAAGTAGTCATACTGAGGCGTAAGGCCCTTCATGTGTTTTTCGGCAAACTGTCTACTCTCATCCGTAGCCCAACTTATCTTACCCCCCAGTTGCAGATCCGTTAGTTTCTTACCCTTTATCTGCCT
This sequence comes from Segetibacter sp., assembly GCA_031424295.1. Taxonomy (GTDB): domain Bacteria; phylum Bacteroidota; class Bacteroidia; order Chitinophagales; family Chitinophagaceae; genus Segetibacter. Next base: position 33,239 of record JANPHE010000356.1, read on the forward strand.
GCCATACAATCCTTTGTTACCACTTACCGATGCGCTAAATTTTCCCCGCTTATACGAAAGCAGACCGCTTTTCTCCAGTATCGTTAGCATACCACTAGGCAGCTCAGCCCACCCATCATCATACACGGCTATTTTAAAACTTTTAGGTTTCACCCTAAAGTTTTCAAGCCTTTCAGCAAAACCAAACAACCGGCGGTTTTTGTCAGTCCATGGTATATCTATAGGAATGCTGTATTCACCCGTACTCAGGTCCTCATCAAACGCATCGCTCAGGCTCTCCATGTCAAGCGTAATGCCAGGGTCTATATCCAAAAAACCCTCCTCGGTATCGCCAAATACAAATATTTGCAGCATACCCAAAAGTCAATGGAATAGACACCAAAAAAAAGGACAAAAAAAAGGGGGGATATTTCAGTACTATGTTTTAGTACGAGGGGGTTTACGCCTAAGAACAAATACAACTGCCAAGGAAACTAATACACCTAATGCAACATAAGATCCTTCCTTAGCAAAACCTTTTAAAACAAATTGATAGCATAACCAAACTACTCCAAGTACAGAAAAAAATCCTAAAATAGTACTAACCATGTCTAAAGCAAAGGATTTATCAATTATTGACTTTTCTCGAATTCTTCGTTCTTTACCTTCATCTTCTGCCATGCCAATTATTCTACCAGGGAGCGTTGGATCTATTTCTGCAAAATGTTCCATCATATCAGGTGGTGGAATAATTCCTCTGTACAATGTTTCATGCGTAGTTATAGATTTACCGGAAGCTATAGGAGTTTGTTGCTGTTTGGCTAGTCCTTTTCGTGAACCGTAGGTACTCATCTATAAAATATTAATCGCAGATGTATAATTCAGCTAATTCTTTTTTTGAGTCTACAACCTTCATTGAGGAAATCATATCTTCTCCAACATGTGTAAAGTCTTCTTGTATAGCATCTTCATCAGATCTTTTAGCAATAATTTTTCTAACTTTTGCTAGTCTGCTTTCATCCATACCAAATAAATGGAAAATGCCTCCTATAAAGGAAAATACATTCTTAAATTGGTTATTAATTGAAGCTTGCATGATTGTGTTTCTAACGCAATGATAACAAAAATATTACTATAAAAATGCTAAAATAAACAAATCTACATAAAAATAAATAAAAATACGCACAAAAACACAGCCAATTAATTTTATAACTATTTTTAATTTATAAACCTATTGTATGAATTTTTCAGATCCCTTTTTCCTCTGCTTTGTAGCCATTATTTATCTGTTCGCAAATAAGTTTCTTACCAATTGGTGGTTCGATATCGAAGAAAGAAAAAACCTTCAAAAAGCACAAGTCGCTTTGTTCATAGAACTATGCAAAAAACAAGGTGTAAGCGATGAAGTTATTCATGAAATCAAAGCTGAATACAAGCTACTCCCAAAAGAAGATAAAAATTAATTATCAATTTTCTATTGCCCCAATCCACTCACCCTCTTAGCCTCATCATATTTACTTCTAGTTTCATCCAAATCCTTTATCACCCAATCCCCTTTTATTCTCGTTTTCCAATTCCGTATTTCCTCTTTTAATGCACGTATTTCTTCTACTACGGCATTATTGTTTGCAGCATCATTACTCACCGCACTTCTATTCACTACTCCTTTAGCATCCCCACTACCACCACCCAACACATCTACACCCGGCAGTTGCCTTACCACCCCGCCCCGTTCCATTATCCTAGGCATATCGCTATTAATAGCCGCAGGCCTTGCAGTCCTCCAAACAGGCATTTGCAACAGGGCGCCACCAGCCCAATTTACCCCACCGCCGCGGCTGTTCAGGGCACTAGTTATTTGTGCAGTGGTACCCGTAACGCTGTACACATTCGGGTCGGTCATGGCTTTGGCAGCTATCACAGCTTCATCCCTTTCAGCCAATATATGTATGCCGCCGCTAGGGTCACTATGTTTATCGCCTTTAGTTAGCCAATCACCTTTACCCAACTCAGGCAGTGGTTGAGTTACAATGGCACCTATTTGCAGGGCCCCCAATAAGCCAACTGCAATACTTAACGGAACATTCGGCAACGCCTCAGCCACAGCAGCAGCAGTATTCACAATGGCCGAAAATATAGCAAGTGCTCTTTCTCTTTTCGCTTGCTCATATCGTATCTGCCTTTCCTTTTTAGCCTGCTCCTCATCTATTTCATCTACTTTTTTCTGGTACTGTGCTTGGTTTATCAGCTTACTATCAAGCTGTTTTTTGTACTCCTTTTTCTTTACCTCATTATTCTTTCTATCCTTCGCCAGTTCTTTATTCTCATTGTTCGATAGTATAGTGTTGATGCTTCCAAGAGCCTGTTGCAATTGCCCCACGTGCCCCATCACAGTGTCTATTATCTCTTGCTTATTCTGCTTTTCCAGTTCCTTCTCTTTATCCAGCCTTTCTTGTGCCAACTCATCGTATAGCGCATTACCAGCTTTCCAGGCATCTTCTTTTATATTATACTCTTCCTTTAACTGATTGGCTTTTAGCTTCAGTTCATAATCTAGCAGGTTCTTTTGCGCTTGCAGCCTTCCATCACTACCGGGACGGCTTGTTTTTACGGCAAGTTCTAGCCTAGCTTTTTCTTCAGCAGCAGTCAGTTTTTTTCGTAGTTCTGTTTCTGCTTTTAGGTCTTGTGTAGTCTGCTTTTCCTTTGCGGTAGTAAACTTGTTTACATCATCAGCAGCTTTCTTTACAGTAGCGGCATAGTCAGTAGCAATCTGTACTCTTTGTTCGTTTTCACTCCTGGTCAGGAAGGTCAATGCATCCTCATATTCACCCTTGCTTATTTTTCCTTCTGCGTATGATCGCTCTAGCTTTGCTTTCTCTGCCTCATAAAATTCATCGGAAAATTTGATGGCTTGCTCATATTCTTTTACACCTCTTTCTTTCTCCTGCTTATCACGTATCTTCTTTACTTCCGCCTGAAAAAGTTCCTCAATAGTTACCCGTTGTGCATTAAACAACGCTTCCCCGTTTACATGTGCTTTGTAGTATTGAAGTGCTTTGGCAAGCAGTTCATTGTACTTATTTTCTAACCTTTTTACTTCCCGATCTGTTTCCTCAGCATCGTTTACGTCTACCTCTTTTTTTAGTTTCTGCAAATCCTTTGCAAACTGTGCAGCCTCCTTTTTCAGCTTCGCATATTCGCTTTCTTGGCTTTTTTCACTTTTAGTTTTCTTCGGGTCTTTACCTTCCAGCGCATCCACTTCATCCTGTAGTTTTTTTCTTTCTGCCCGGTTAGCTTTTAGTGCAGAAATGTTTCTTATATCTATTTCTTGGTACTTCTTATCTAGAGAAGCAATATCCTCATTTATTTTAGCAATAGTTCTTACAACAGCTTCGCCTTTTTTATTTGTTGCGTCAACAGTTTTAGTTAGTGTGCTTGCATAGTTTTTTGCTATAATTCCATCAGTTATATCTAGTTGTACAAGAATATTTGCACGCTGGCTTTTAATTGCATCCAATGCCTCTTGTGCAGCACTTTGCCCGGTAACTATATCGGTTACAGAAGCAGTGAAATTGAAATCCTTTCTGGATTGCCCTACAAATTTTTGCTCTTCCTCTGTCAAATCATTTAGTTCTTTTTTACCAATAGCAATTTTCTTTTCTAATTCATATTGTATTTGCTGAAGGCGAATATCTTCTTTCAATTTTTCTGATTGAACGTCCGTAGCAGCTTGTACTTGTGCTTTTTGTCGCAATAGTCTTATGTAATTACCGAGGATATTAGTTCCCTCTTGTGTTTTAATATTTTCAAGAGTTAGTCCACTTAAATATTCAGGGTTTATTGCTATCAATTCCTGCAATGCTTTCTTTTTTGTTTCATATCCTACATTACCGTTTGATATCACAGCAAACAATGATCTTGCTTTTGCTTCTTCATTTGCATATATCTCTGCTGCTCTTGATTGTAGGTCTTGTTGAAACTTCTGAGCAGCTGTTAATTCAGTAAATTTTTTAGATAAAAAACTTATAGCTGCAGCAAAAGCAAAAATTATTGTAATTACAACCCCAATAGGATTGGCTTTAAGAGCTAAGTTCCATAACCGTTGAGCTTCAGTTGCCAACTTTATTCTTCCAGTCAATAACCCATTTGCATAAGCATATGCTTCTGTCAATGCAGTAGAAATTATCTTTTGGGCTGCAGCAATTTTATCTGCTGCGGCATCCAATAATTTGGCAGTTCTAGCAAGAATAGTTGACTGTGTAGCTTTTGTTTGAGCAGCTATGTATGCTAATATTATTCCTGTATATATTATTAAAGAAGTACGATTCGCTTCTATCCATTGAGGCAAATCCTTTAACCACTTTATAAAACTACTAGCCCCATCTATTGCACCCTTCAAAAAATTAGTTACCGCCGAGCTCGTCACCAACCGGTTAAAATCCTTACCCAACTTATCTAGCGTAGCCCCAAGCGTTTGGTTCTTTAGGTCAAAGGCAGCAGTAATAGCACTAGTCTCTTGCAAAGCCTGTTTACCTAAGGCAATTCTACCCCTCAGTTGGTCTGCACTTCCGCCTAGCTTGCTTATCGTTTCTATGGTTCTTGCCCCTTCTTCACCCGCATCTTTCAAAGAGGCTGTTACCTCTGCAAAAGATTGCTTATTCTTCACCAACCCTTCACTATAACGTAGCAAGGCTTCAGTAGCATCAGTAGCAAATAATTTGGTAAAATCTTGCGTACTCATACCGGCTATTTTAGCCGCACCCGGCAAATCCCCTGCTATGCTTACTATTAGTTTCTGCACCGCCGTACTACTACTCTCCACCTTAGCGCCCAGTTCCTCCAAGCCTGCACCCAATCCACTCAATGCTCCAAGGCCAATACCGCTGCTCTTAGCTATACCACTCAGCCGTTGGTCAAAGTCTGCTATAAATCCCCCACTCGCAGCACCCGTATTCGCAAGCTGCACAAACGCATTACCTAGGCGGGTAATGTTGTCCTCATTCACCTTACCATCAAATACGTTCAGTATTTTACCTAGCGTAGTAGTTATTTGGTCAGCATTGCCCAATTCATCGCCCAAGGCTACTACCAGTTTATCTACAGCTCTTGTAAAACCAAATACGTCTTCTTTAGCAACCCCTAGCTTACCAGCTATTACGGCTATATTCCGCAATCCCTCTGTACTAGTACGCGTATCCAGTTCACTCAGTTGTTCATTTAGTATTTTGGTTTCAGCCGCCGTCAGGCCTGTTACCCGTTGTATATCCGCCAGGCTATCGCTCAGTTTACCGGCCCCTTTTATTATATTCTGAAACTGCGCCGTTATAAATTGAAAACCCAAATAACCCAGTGCCACTACGCCAAACTGTTTCACCTCATCTTTTATCTTACTAAAAAATGAAGCAAACCCCTGCACACCGTTTTTTACATCATACAGCCTGTTCTCAACTGCTTTTATCTGTTTATCCAGTTCTTTAAATTCATTGCTGAAGGGGATAACAGATCCCGTCAAAGCTTTCAGCTTATTCAGTTCTGATATCAGTTCTTTTTGCGTAAGCGCAGTAATGCCTATCTGCTTTCGCAGAGTATCCATTTCACCAGTAATCTTTGCCAATTCTACCTTCTTATCGGCATATTCTTGGGTGCCCTTTTTCAGCTTACTCATTTCGGCTGTCACATCACCGGCTTTTTTGCGTAGGTCGTTTAGTTGGTTTTGTGCTACGTTGCCATTTACATTTACATTCAGGTTTATCGTATCAGTACGTACACTCATAATCAAAAGCCTCGACGGTATAGGTCGAGGCTTCAAATCTGATAGTATAAAATGACCTCAAAAAGGACAACCCTATTTTGCCAAAAACTCTAAACTCTAAACTCTAAACTCTAAACTCTAAACTCTTAACTTTGAATCATGGGCTACTACAACAACGATAATTTCAAGCAACGTTTCATCGGCTACCTTATTATCGCAATTTTTATCATGGCAATTTTTCTTCTCTCAAAACTATTTTCATAATTCACGTATCCCCATTCACCATTCACCATTTCCCATTCACCATTAAGGTATCGGCACATATCCCGCACCCCCCAACAATGTAAACTGTGTAAGAACCGCCGTTTTTGTTACGAATGTACCTACATTCAAATGAAAAAATTCATCATCAAATATTTTCATTCCTGTACTATTTCCTGTAAATGTTGGGCTGGTAGTTACAACCCCCGTTGTTGAATCATTAACTTGTGTAGCCACTTTCTTTTGTGTATTGATCACAATCCCTAGTCCAGTTAGAGATGTTGGTCTGGTTCCGGCTACATCTTCATAAAAATATAGCCAATATTCACACCTACGACTATCATGAAATCCCCCAATAGCAAACGTTGATCCCCACGTAGTTTGTACTATATTCAGTTGCGATATCCTCACAAATATGGTTTTAAAACCACTTCCCACTATTATTTTTACCAAAGCAGGTACCGTTGTAGATCCGCCTACTTCTCTCAGGTTATATACAAAACTATCCTGCCCCGCATATGCAGAACTAGGTGGCGTATAACTCACTATGCCAGCCGCGTTTATGCTGTATACCCCTCCGGCTGTAGTTGCAGCACTTGTTACAGCTACTACCTCTATTGCGTCTCCATCAGGGTCATAGTCGTTATCCAATACCGATCCTACAAGCGTTTGAGAACTGGTAAACCCTGCTGCTATATTGTAGGTATCATCTACCGCTATCGGTAGTTGGTTTTCATACACATATAGATCCACTATTTTCCATGGCCCATAATCTCCGGTTAGCTCGTTACATACTGTTCGGGCTCTTACATATACACTTTGCGGATAAGTTAATCCCGATGGCAAAGCAAATTTTATCAACTGTGTACCACTATTTCCATTAAAAAAAAAATAATCCCGCGTTTCACCATTTACCTGATACAAAATTTGTATGTGCACCCTGTCGTATGGCATTACTAGCCCATACATTACCTGTAGGGTATTTTTGTTCATTTGTATAGCAATCAGCGTTTCTAGTGCCGGGCATGTACTTGGCAATTCCAATAGCCCCGCCGGAGTAAAAAAACGATTAGTGTATGCCCGTTGCCATTCTATTTGCAAGCTTAGCAGCCTATCTCTGTTACTATAGAATTTCACATTTTTTTGCAAAATGGATATTGGAACCAATTTCTCGCCCAGCATCTCATACACCTCTTGCAGCAAAAAAATATCTCGCAATCGTTGTACAGCTTCTTTTTTTATAAAACCGGTATCGCCTTTGTACTTTTCAGTTTCTTCACCACCCGACTTTATCGTTTGCGCATCCAGCAATAAGTTGCTGTAGTATGATGGCGCTACCGTTCTGGTAGCGCTTTCTTTTTCATAATCCGCTTCAAAATCAACCTGCCCTTTCAGCGTTACCGTTTCTATTCCGCCAAGGCTATTTCTGTATAGCAAGGTAAAAGGATCATAAAAATTTCTATAGTCTATATCAAAGAAGAACTCGTTTACTATATCCCTATGTGGCAATCTTAGGTTTTGCCTTAGCAATATTGAATATTTAACTACTTGTTTCCCACTAGGCACCATGCTTTGCAAATCCATTTGGTCATACCCTACGGGTATACAGCCTACCTGATAGCTTTTCAATGGGGTAGTAGGCATCCCTAAATTTGTTATACTACTTCCGTCATTCAAATACAGTCCTATCATTATATCCAGCGAACCTCCATCTAAAATGTCTGTTGTATAAATAGTTTCTTGCAATCCTCCAACTGCTTTGTGAAATTCTATTTTAAACTGCACATCCACCCCCGATGCTACGCCTGTTATGACTAATGGTACATTCATCCCAACTGACACACCACTACTCCAACTTGCGGCACTATTTGCCCTGTTATACACTATCAGGAAATCATATACAGAAGACAGGCTTTTATAAGTAAAAGTGACTGTCTGTGTTGTACCATTATCATCGCTTAATACGTATTGAATGTTATATGGGTTGGTATTTTTTTGAAAATAAAATAAAAACCTTGGTTCACTTTTCATTACTTTTTTCTCGCTATCCGCAAAAAAAGAAAGAAACCATCTATTCGAAATAGCCTGCTCAAAAAACTGTTTAGGCAGCCATTCGTTATAGCTCATACCACCTTTCATCGCATACAGTATATCCGTATTTATAGCATCACCTAGCAGTATCCCATCTTTCAATATGGCATAGCTTATTTTGTATCTCTTGGTTTGGTTTTCGCATATAGTAGGTACTGTCAAGTCTGGCCTTGGTGTATAATATTCTAAAAATGGATCTATCAGGCTTCTTACATCAAAGTTTACAATCCCTTCTTTACTCGGGTAGTACGTTTGGCTTTTTACAATGTCAAAAGCATTGTTATCGTATACTTTTTCTATAAAAACCGTTATCAGCACAGCATAATTCACACCCTGCTCCCTCAACGAATAAGGAGACAATGCAAACGAAAACCCCATCGGATTCCCCGAAAAACTAACCTCATGCGGCTTCTTTATCAAATTAATATCCATTGCTTACAAATTATCAATTATCAATTGTCAATTATTCATTGCCCATTTCCCTCTTCAACATATCAATCGTTTCTTCCGTATAGCCATACAGTAGCTTATTATACATCCATCCCAATCTACCATAGGCAGGCTTAGCATAAATTTTCTTAGGTTTTCTTACTTTGTCTTTTACCTGAGCCAATCCCTCTCTATTACTACTTTGTAATGTTACCTTCATCGTAGTCAGTCCCCCCAACGGATGCCCACGGCCAACCCCCATATCTACAAATCGCAAGTACTCTTTAAAACTCAATGTAGCATGTCCACCAGATCCCTGCTGTATCGCAGTATATGCCAGCGATTTCATACCCTCACCGGTTTTATTCACCTTATTTCTTCTGGCAGCCACCTGCATTACTTCCGTCACCTGCTGCATATAGTCCGCAAGTGTTTTCTGTATAAAAGTCAATTTCAAATCTCCATTCATAAATTATCAATTATCCATTGTCAATTATCCATTATCAATTAAAAAACCTCCATCCGCATCCACCAAATACCCCCCATCGCTATCTATCAGCCTACTACCAGATGTTACTGCTCCATAAGGTGTAATTGCTCCTCCGTATATTATTACAGCATTACCATTGCATGATATCACGGCATCATATCCTTTATTGCCATCTTTTGTAGTGCCGGTAGCAAACGCTGCTCTTATGTATGCAGGCGTACATGCATTGCCAATTTGATAAACAAGTCCGCTACCACAGTTACTATCCTTTACTAGTGCTATCAGTGGTTTATTTAGCAACTGCCGAATGGTAGAGTGTACTTCAATGTAGCTACCCGGCATAAATATTTTTACCTCAAAATCAAACGAAGTCAACATAAGATCGCCTACCGATTTAGCATCCAGGCTATTCTTACCCTGTGCCAATGCAAACTGCAAAAACCCATAAGTACCGGTAAACTCATGGCTCTCTTTTATCAGTACTTCATCACCAGGATCTACAAACGGTGCCGTAGGCTTTTTTATCCCACCACTCACAAACCAAGATACCAGCGCTATGTACACCATTTCGCTAATGCCAGGGTTCAGGTTTCTAGGGTTTAATAGGTTTCTCATAGTTTTTTATATTGGAAAAGTAAAAGTCCCCACTTCTGGGGCAATGCTTAAATTGTTGCTGTCTTTAAAGGTGAATCCAAATTCCACCCTCCACCCAAATTCATTGTCAAACAAAGGCCCTACAGGCGTCCTTTGTATCCCGTTAAAATCAAAATCTTTAAACGGGGTTTCGCACCTGTTAACCGTTGGCCCATAATGATCCTGCCATATCAGTTTCGAAATATCTGCAGCTATTTTTTCGGTCAGTACAAAGGCTCTCTCTTCATCAGCATAATCATGCAGCTTGGCATGATCTAATATGGTAAATGCACCCATAGGCTTCTCCTGTATGTGATAAACCATTTCGCTTTTCGTGTTTACCTCATACAGCTCTATCAGCAAAGCCGGAAAACCTACTTTCGATCGCAAACCGGTTACCACCTCATCAGCACTCCACCGGGCAAACTTCTTCTTACCGGCCTTGCTATCGTTCGCCTCACTATCTCTATCATGCCCAATATCCTTATGCGCAATAGCCAACCGCCTAAAGTATTCCGTATAACCACCCACATTATTTTCTATCATAAAAAGCAACTTTCAATTATTAATTATCCATTGTCAATTGTCAATTGTCATCTCCTTCGCCTTCACCGCCTCCTGTTCCATATCAAAAAAGAATTCAAACAGCTTCATCATCCTTATATCATTGCGACTCCCATTTTTAGGACCAGCACCCGCATGAATACACTTCGTAAAAGCCATGATATCAAGCTTGCCAGAATTACCATCTCCTTCATGCACTGTCGGAAAAAGCTTTGGCATTTGGTTTCTGCATCCGCAATACCACATAAAAATGGCATACAGTCGCCACGGCTCTAGTTTCTCAAAAAAATGTGCGGCTTTCTTCGCATCATAGGTTTCCATCTTGCCTTTTTTCAGGCTGATGTACGGGGTATTTTTAGGCCTCCATAATACTGCCGCCAATGCCGCCAAATGTTTGCCATCAGGATCTTCATAAAATAGGTTGAAATGAGTTTCAGCATCTTCATACTCCCCACAAACCAGGTGTTGAAATCCTTCTTTCGGACCATAAAAAACCGCCTTGGTAAATCCTGGCAATATTCCGGGTATTCGTATCACATCTTCAGCCGTATGCATCAGGTTATTTTCGCCGTATATAAATTCCAATAGCGGAAACCCATCCAATACAGCCTGTTCAGTATCCAACAGATCCGTCCAGTTTCTACCAATTTTTATTTTCTGCACTCGTGCCCTTTCCTTTAGCATATACACCAGCAGCATCGCCTTTTGCTGCCCAATATCTGTAGGGTATAGCAGTTGCAGCTTACTTATCTCCAATATTTCACTAGGCAACAATTCATCCCACTTTTCCGGAAATGAAATCGTCACGTCCAGCTTCAAAGGTTGGTGTAGGTTTATGCTAATCACACCTCTAAAGTACTTGTACCGCTTTGGGGCAAAAAGGACAAACAAAAAGCCCACTGTAATAACAGCAGGCTTCCCCAATATGAAAAGGTATGTAAGCAAACTTACGCTGCCATACTATAACTTGATAAGTAAAACTCCCTAAAATCATTAGTAGTGTTTCTTCGGAAGCTAGCAATAGGCAGCTTTAATAGTTTCTCTTTATAAATGTTTTGAAATTTTGTACTGTAACCTCCTTCGCCCCATCTATACGTTATAGGGTCAATGCGCTGTAGGCTGTTATAAAGTAAATAGTTCGCAATTTGCAGCGATGCAATGGCACTATTACTCGTGCCCTGAACATATACCAATGGCGTATTTCTTACTGTCAGTACATCAATACTATTTTTTTCCACTACGTTTTGCGCAGTAAAAGTAAAAGCATAATGACCAACAAAAGATTTTGTAACACTGGGTTGTTCAATCCCAAAAAGAACGTCGGTTATCGGTGGAGCGCTATTAGCCCCAACGCTACAAATCAGCAACGTAATCGTGCAGATAAATAGAATTTTTAAGTTTTTCATTAAATTTTTCAAAATGAACTTTTATTTAAGGATTTAAAGATCACAATTACAAATTCCCCCAAAAAGGACAAATTTTACGTCTCCTCTAACGTCTCACGTCTCACGTCTCACGTCTCTCACCTCTCACGCATACAACTCCCTATACTTCTCCTCCCACACCTTCGGTTTCTTTATGTTCAAAGCATCATCAAAATGCACACTATCCGGCGTTTTAAATGCCTGCCCCCAACGCAAATCTGTATTCCTGTCTACATCCTCCAAAAACAATTCATCCTTACCTGTTCCGTCACCCATCTTTTTCGAATTGTAATATTCTTTGGTCACTTTATCTCTCACATTGCAGTCAATAGCATGACCCACCAGGTGATTGCTCTTTTTAGCAGGAACAACTATTGCCCCCTTCACATTCGTATCCTTCCTGTACGATGACGTAACTACTACAATCATGTTATGCTTCTCAGCAATAGCATTCATTTGCATCAGCAACGGCACAAACTCCTCATCCACAAAACAATCTCCTTCAAAATTTGGAGCAAAAAACTTTACTATTTTCATAATTATCAATTGTCAATTATCAATTATCCATTTACTTCCTCCATTCCCGCACCCCCGTTTTAATCGTGATCGCAGCCGATAGTAATTCCTTCCAATGCCCCCCAATCCATTTACCAGCCACCTGCCACCACTTCTTTTTTTTATCAGGAACAATTTCAATTTCGGTCAGCTTATCCTCATGCACAAACTCCTTTATTCTATCACTATCGACTATCCACACCCAGGCAGTATCTTTTAGACGCCTTACTATCATTACAGGTTTTTCCTGTGGCGTGTCTTTAAGATAGATATGTGTTGGATTAAATTTTGGCATTTTCATTATTTACATCATCTCCCAATTTTGCAATAACATTATTCTTTAGTTCAAAGGTGAATAACTTAAGTATAGGCCTAATTAAGAATTGAGAAATCTTTGATGTTTTATTCATCTCATAGCAATTTTCCAAAATAGAAGTCAGCTCAATAAAAATGATAAAGACAAGTAAGCCATTGTTGAAGTAAGCCATTGAATCGCTCAGTTTTTTCATTTCCGGATTGTATTGTCCGAGAAATGTAATTCCCATTGAAACCAGTATTGCGCCACCATACTGGAGAAACTTAACAATAGTTTGCCTGTATCCCTTGCTTGTTCTTTTTACACCCATTGCATACGATTTTGCCACACCAGTTATTAGATCAAATGTAATAGCCAAACCCATCATTATCAATAGATCGGTATTAGGTATAAAATTTACTTTTATGTTTAAAAATGCGAAACTTCCGGCAAAAAGAATGGTTTTGATATTCATAAATTATTATTAGCTATAACTTCTGTGTAATAAATTGGTCAATGCTTATGGTCGCTTAACCCTTATTTCAAATGGGACATTTTCGTTATCGTCCATAGGGTCGGCTGATTGAAGCCATATCTCAGTTGTAGGAAACGAATATACAGATACGTTTTGTCCAATAAAGCTGCCGAAAATTGCCCATGCCTTAGTTCCCGAAGCTTCCGTCAACCCTATAGTGTAGTAATTAGAGTTTATTCTAGCTGTTGTTGGAACATACCCTAGCTCGTTTTTCCATATACTCAATATCGGCGCTGCTGTTCCTGATTGGCTTAATAATCCTGTGCAAACAAGATAACCATTGCCTGTACCACCTTCATTATCAGCCTTGCTGTAATCAAAGTTTAGGCAATTTCTAATAATTCCCAATGCTATTAATACAGGGAAATATCCGGACGTTAATTGACAAGAAATAGCAACTCCCGTTACTTCAAATATTCCGTCTCCTCCAAATGATTTATCGCCTCCGGTACAATTAACCGCCTTTCCGGAAAAAGTTCCTCCATTTCCACCAAAAGAATTAGCATCAGCAACACAATTTATAAATGTTCCGGAGGCAAGACTATCTGTTTGAGATGCAAAGCTCCTTGAAAGAGCTGAACAATCTTTAAAGTATCCTTGTGAAATTGCTAATAATCCTCCAAACGAGTTATTGCCTCCAATACAACCTATAAATCTGCCGCTAACTATTGCTCCATCGCCCCCAAATGAATAATCTCCCCCTTTGCAGTTTGTAATAACTATGTCACTTAAATCATTGTTTATATGAAAGGCATCTGTTTTTACTTCTATGCCTGTTACTCTTACATTAGGAGCTGTTACTGAAATCAATGGCGAACCACCCAAACCAACAGAAGTCAAAACAACGTCCATTTGTCCTGATAAGCTAACTATATCAATATACTGAGTATCTAAAATTAGTGGCGTTATATCAACATCGTAAGTTCCACTTCCTACTATAATAGTATATCTGTTATCTGCTGCCAATGGATTTCCGTAAGGAGTAGCAACCGTTCCCCTAACGTAAGCATTTTTTAGAGCAGTACCGTTATCGAAAGCGAGTAAATTTCCTTTAACAAATTCATAGTTTTGTCCAATTAGCCTACCTCTATCATAGCGTCTGTCAGCTTCGTATATTGGCAATAGCGCTTCTTGAGAGAAATCGGTAACTATGAAAGCGCCAATGTTATTTAATGATGCACCTGCATAAATATCAACTCCCGAAACCATTTCTATTATCGTTGTGTCAGAACGGCTATCGTAAGTAATACTTGCGACCTCCCATATACCCATTATGCCACCTCCATTATCGCCTAGAAGTTTTTGATTAGGAGCAATGCCAAGATTAAACGGTTTAAATAGCTCTGTTTGGTCTCCTTCTAGTATTAAATCAATGGCTACCGATAATCCGTAAGCTCCATTTACTTTTGTAACTCCGGACAGGTCAATCCTTCTGCCAACATACCTTATAGCGCTCTGTGCATCGAGAGATATAGCTACAAAGTCTGTGTCATTTTCTTGAACAACCCTCATAACGCCACCTTGAAAGTTTAACTCTTTGCCAACTGCACAAAATATACTTACCCCCTTATCCCCTCCTGTACCATTGTCAAATGTTCCCTTGCCTACACCTGCACGATTAGAGCCAACTACTAATCTATCACCTTCAGTTACTACTATATCATGCTCATCCGTACTATTACCTCTTGCCAGTGTTTCACCAAGCGTTTGCAGAACCATCCCCTTATCCATCACCCCCCAACTTTCAGCATCCTGCCCGGGGTCATCTACCAGCGCTCTTAAACTATCGCCCTGCTTTACTTCTACAGGCCCAGTAAGTGTTCCATCCGCAGTTAGGTAAAATACATCACCCTTCTTTATAGCCCCATCTACACCACTACCTCCTTCATCTGGCCATCCTCCACTACCCGGGTTCCAGTTACCTCTATCATCCAGCAAGCCCGTTACCAGTCCATCAGCATACGCCTTTGCATAAGATTCCAATAAACCTCTGGTAGCTTTTTTAAGTGCACCCGTACTAGGGTTACCAATCAATATTATATCACTCTCACCTATCGTATCTGCCAAAGGCAATTCATGTATTTTCTTTTCAGACATGGTACTAAAGTATTTTTCATTTCATTTTTAAAAAAGGACAAATTGTCAATTATCAATTATCCATTGTCCATTGTCAATTATCAATTGTCCATTGTCAATTATCAACACATCCCAAACAAACCCACACCTCCAAAAGTCGTCTCATCATCTTCGTTTACTTCTTCCACTATCCAGTTTGTAAAGTCCGTAGCATTAGCATTCAAGTAGTCAACAGCGTTTTTCATCCATAGCCTACCGTTATCAGCGCAGCTTCTTTCCAGTCTTGTCAGGTTAGCATCCGGTGCCTGTGTTCTGTGGTTATCAGCATCCCTTGTAGTCATGGTTATTCCACTCACTACCGTCAATCCATTACCATCCATTTTTACATTCAAAAAAGGCACAGCAAACGCCACCGTATAGTAGGCAATAGCTTTTTTCACCTTCCCCATCAGCTCCGCCTCTTTTTCGCTAAATGCAGTACCAGCTATATGTTTAGCTTTAAGTGCATCAAATACAGCTGCAGTCAATATAGGCCTTATCGTATTTTGCTCTACATCCTCCATTTTGCTACGCATAGCGTAAAAGTTTCGGTAAGGCGCAGCCGATTTATACAACTTGTCAAACTCACTAGCCGTTCTTATAAAAAGTTTTTTGTAATCCTTGTATTCCGCTGTATCTACCCAAAGAGGGTAATCAGTTGCATTATTCTCCAAAAATCGCCAAAGGCTTTCCGTAGCTCCTTCACCCTCTGCTAGGTTAGCCTCTCTATAATTTGTATTTTGGTACTGAAAAGCCGTTTTAGAAGTAGCTGTTTCCTCTCGTCTTCCGCCTGCGTCGCTTACTAGTATATCCGACTTTGGCAAATGAGAATAACAAAACATAGGCCCCACCACACTCCGGCACATATCCAGTAGCTTTTGCCTCTCTTCACTTAGATCTGCTTCATTCGCAGCAGTAGTAAAAGCAGTATGCAAATCATCGTACAAAGCCTTACCCGTTACCGGTATTATATAATCCTCCTCCACACGCCTCAGCGTCTGCTTCACACTATCAAAATTCACATTACCCACCTGCGCATACTCCCTCAGCCTATCCGTATCCTTAAATAACATAAATCAATTATTAATTATCAATTATTAATTGTCCATTCACCTCTCACGTCTCACCATTCACCATTCCCTAACTCACCACCCTCTCAGTCCCACCACCTGTAGAAAGCTGTGTCAATACCGTATCAACTATTCTAAATTCAATATCCTCTTCCCATTCATCCATTTCCCCTACTTCGCGGTTATAATCCCGTACTAAGTAGAGAGGCTCTAGCATCACATTCCTTTCCAGGTGCAGGCTGCTGGTAGTAGTCAGCTTAGCCTCTCTTATGTCGCTGCCTCCACTACGTTGTTGTCCATTACCTATGTTACCTATACCCATTTGGTTGGGGTGTATCTGTATGGCAGCCGCTATTTGCGTATCGGCAGCACTAGAAGTAATCAGCTCTTTATCAATATTGTTTTTGTCCTCAATTACTTCTATAAATACCTGCCCATACTCTTTTCTCGTTTGTTGGTCAACGTCATAAAAGCTAACAAAAGACCTAAAAGCATTCTCATCACTCGTAAGAAACGTATCCATTTCTTTCAACAATTTTTTACGGGCAGCCTCTTGCTCTTTTTCTGCCATGCCGTGCCATTTTTCAAACGTATATTTCCGTTCAAAATAGCTTTCAGCAATTTTTATGTGGTATTTTATTCTAAATGCTTTGCTATACAGCACCTTCAGCAGTGCCGGAATCTTACACGATATTTCTACCCATCCACCCAATCTTGCACCATCCCAATAAGGTACTTGGTAATATGTTTTATTTACGCTAGGGTAGTTAGTAGGTAGAATGGCAGATTTAAAGGCAGGTTTACCTTTACTGTTTACCTGCTTTTCTGCTATTGCCTTCAAGCTCTCTACCGGGTCATACATGTCTATGCAGTCTAGGCTCTTCAGGTATTTGGCATCTATCTCCATGTTAGCCAAATTCGTAGGGTTTTCCAACAGCCCCAGTATTTTTTTCGCAGGGTCAAAACGGGCATATTGGTTAGCAGCCGCACCCCACATTTTCGATAAAAAGACTTTGCTTATTTCAGCATTATCATTCATCTGTTGGTACCTGCTATCGCAGCTTTCCTGATGTACCATGTCGGTAATAGTTTTCCCATCCAAACTCAGCACCATTTCCGGAAAGCAGTTATGGTACCAAACCCAATCTTGAATGTATTCCAGCCAAAAACGAAAACGCTTCCTGTTTTTCAAAAAAGGAAACACCGTTTTATCATATTTAGTTCCTTTCAACGGTTCAAAAATCTCTGTTTTACCACCGTCAACAATGTCAATCACTTTACCTACGATCAATCCACCACCCCACAGTTCTCTCATCCGCTTATCCAGTGCCGATTTACCAACACCACAGTAAGCCATTTGCTGTTCTATATTCTGCGGAAACCGGTTATCCTCACCCCAAAAAGCCACATTCAGCGCATTTTGCAGGTTCTTTATAGGCGAAGCCGTACCCCTGTTACTGCCAAAAGTACCCGCACTAGCAGCAGATTTAGTAAAAAATACAGCACTACCACTTTGCTCCAAATAAGCCACTGGCCCAGCTAAATGCACACTCATAGTACTGCCTGTTTATTTATATGGGTTATCAAAATAGGGTGGAGGGTTATAATCATTTTGTTAGGCAGTTCCACATTACGGGTCATATTAGCTGAGTGGTTAGCCTCTCGGCGTTTCCTATCATTCATCGTAGGCGAAGCCGTTACCTCAGTCGTAACGGTGTGTAGGTTATTAGCAGTGGATCTATTCCTTGCAATCCGGCATCTAGGTATTTCTTTCACCTTACCACCCGTGCCCATTTTTACATTAGCCGAAACATAGCGCAGCGGACCAAACCAGTCCCCACCCTCAATGATAGCCAAAGCCTCTTTTAAATTCACAGCCATGTTGCTAAAGTAGCATGGTGAAAAGGCCGCAAAAAGGACAAATAAAAAACCCCCGATTTCGGGGGTTTAATTATCATTGTCCATTATTCATTATCAATTGCCAAACCCATACCCCTTCAACTGCTCCTCAAAACTATCCAAATACTTCGGAGGAATAGCCACATATTTAGCACTCCCATTCATGATGTTATACAAGTTAGCCGCATCATAATCAGCCCTACTGCATAGCAGGTTTCTATTTATAAGGTCATGCCCACGCAAAAACTCAATTATCCTCTCCGATCTATTTAGGTTAGCAGCCTTCAACTCCCTCTTTTCACTCATAAATTATCCATTGTCCATTGTCAATTATCCATTGTCCATTGTCAATTATCTATTGTCCATTTCCTCACTCAACCTATCCTCCTCTCTCTCATGTATCGCCAAAAAGTTCCAACAATCCGTCAAATGATACTCCACATCCTCCTCACTTTCAGGTTTATCATCCGGATCTAGCCATTCCATTTCCGTATGGTTATTTACCCAATCATCAAAATCAATAAAATAACTCGCTCCATAATTAAACCGCACAAACAACCGCGGATGCGTCAGCTTCACTATCGCCAACTGATCGGGATACAACATCAAGTTATCGCAAATATAAAACCCATGATACCGCTCAGGATCATCCTCCTTACGTGTACGGTAGTCCTCAGCCAATGGGTCTTTAGTAGTACTAAAATAAGGCTTCACCTCCAATGCCGCACAGATAGTGTGCTGCATATCTATATCCCAAGCAAAACGACCAGTTTCTATACCGCTTATAGTATTAGCGGTAACCCCCACAAACTTCGCCAACATTTCCTGCGTAATACCCATTTCCTCCCGCCTTTGCTTAAGAAAGCTGCCCAGTTGTACCCGGGCAGCTTTTATTTTTTCGTTGCTCATTAGTAAATATCTCTTATGTAGTATTTTAATGACAAATTTGTTTTCTCCTTCAATTTTTCTGCTGCTTTTTCCCTTTTATTTTCAACCATCAACCTAAGTTTTGCAGCAAAATAAGCTTCTATTCTTTCAACATCATTCTTATATTCAGCACTTTTTTTAGATGCTTTAAAAGTGGGTTTATACAAGTAAAGTGGATTGTAATATACTTTTTCTGCAACCAACAAACTTCTCAATTTTACATACCCATCCAAATCGGTAGCTACTCCTTTAATGTAGCCTCTATCATCCATATTCATGTGTGGCTTATGCAGGCTACCCACACTCATCCAAGTACCACTATTCGCATGGTAGTGGTCTGAGTAGGTAAAAAATACTTTGTTTTTCACTTCTCCCACGTATGGACTTTCATTGCCAAAAACTTCAAGCAAGATGCCATCAATAGTAGTAGCATCATTAGCAATGTCAACATTAATTTCAGCTTCTTTTCTTGCTATTTCTTCAGAAGCTTTTTTTGCGAATGCTTTAATTTTTGCGTTCATCTTTAATCTGCGTGATAACGGCTGCTCCACCGAGGCTTTGTTATGGGAGCCCACCCCTTTATTATTTTTTTTGTGGAAAATAAGGGCGGCGAGTACCGCCCATTAAAAATAGTTAATTATAAAATATGCAATAATTTTTCTTTAGAAAAAGTAACTACTTTTTTGTATTGCTTAATCGAAATAAATGCCTGATTATAATACGATCTGTTATTGTTCAATAACTCATTAACTACTTTCAATGTTTTTGAAGAAACATTAGAAGCGTACTTTTTAAATCCATGAACTTTTCTATCAGATTTCCCATCTCCGTAGGGGTCATAATAAGTAGTTATTGAAAAAGAAACGATTTCTTCTCCTTCATCAGAAAGAAGCAATTCTTTTGCCAACAAAAAAGAATGGTTCATTTTTATTTCCTTGTATAAATCATGCAAAAAGAAGTAGCAATACAATTCGTTGCTGTAGAATTCTTTTTCATCAGATAATGAATACTGAATTAGTTTTTCAGCCATTTCGCTATCAGATGTACAACCAATTTCTTTTTTAAAAGCCTCATATTTAATAACACCTGGCTCCCAAGGTTGTAACACATTGTTTACTGATAATTCAGTAACAAAAATTTGCTGAACTTTTTTTGTAGTCATGTCAGCTAAAGACTGCATCATTGAATTTTCCATCTTTAATTTGCGTGATAACGGCTGCTCCATCGAGGATTTATTAAAGGGGTCCCACACCCTTTTTTTGTTATTGATAAATCAAAGATACACCTTCTTTTCATACTACCATACATTTATGGTAATTATTTTTTAAAAAAACAATAAATGTCTTTTTAGGCTATGCCTTTACCTAAGTAGAAAAAATAAAAAGTTGAAAAAATAAGTCCGATTGGATTGTACCTAAAAAGAAAAACGCCCAGTGAACCCGAGCGTAAAGTGATTTGACCACTGCGGCGCAAGGCCTTATTGTGATTTACTTTCGTTGTAAAACTACTAAATACTTTCTTTCTGCGAAATTTTTTTCAATAAATGCAGCCCACTACGCCTAATCTGATCCCTTTTCTCTGTCTGCACCAGATCACTTACAAAAGGCTCATCCCAACTATACTCTCTCACAAATCGAGTTATATCATAGCGTTTATTAAAGGCATCTAGCCTAGCTGCTCCACTCAGCTTGTTAAACTGCGTATCAGTACTTATGTAGTCTATCACATCCTTATGCTCCGCCACATTGTAGCGTATAGCTACTACGTCTGCTAAGTGCATCCATACGCCTTGTATCAGGTGGGTATATTTCATCACAATCCCACTACCACTTGCTATCTGTAGGTTCTCCCTTCTAGCCTCCGGGTACAGCCTTGCAGGCATCCGTTCCATAGGGGTATTAATACTTGGTCTAAAGGCAGTATTAAAAACCTCCACACTCAATATTCCATCCTTCTTACTGGTGCTGTCGGTGTACTCATTGCAAAATTCAAGAAACTCTTTTTCATCCGCCTCCGTCTCCCCAGGAAAGTTGGTAATGTTATAAATCTTCATGTAGCTGTTGCCCTTAAAACTCGCCATGTGGTCCATCGCTCCTTCCATGATGTCCCACGTTATTGGCTTGCCATACAAGAATCGTAACCGCTCACTATAGCCATCTAATCCGGCGGTTACCCTGCCCAACTTTTCTTCGTAGTCTATCACGTCCATCAGCATTACTTCTTTGCTGCCGGTGCTTATGCCATCGTTCACATACTTATTAGGGTCGCCATGCCTTACATTTTTTCTATTCCATGTGTAATGGCAAAATTTGCAAGTAAACGGGCATCCGGTAAACTCTTCCACCCACACGCTGTTATTCTTCCCATACTTTACATCAAAGTCGTACAACGATTGCACTGGCCTTGCTATCGTTACCCGTGGGTTTTTCAGTGGCGACATAAACGAATAGTCTATCTCCTCACCCTGTAGCAATTTATCCACCACATCAGTTATTATATATTCGGCTCTGCCAAAAAAAGCCCAGTCCACAAAGTCCTCCAACGCAAACGGATTTTGGCACCCAAACCCCCCAATCATAGCTATGAATTTTCGCTTCTCCCACTTAGCCTTTTTCATGCTGCTATAGAACTCGTATATATCCCAAGTACTCGTCATACTCACCAATACCAATTGGTAATTATGCGCCTGCTCATAAGTACATACATCTACCGTATAGCCGTTTAGTTCTAGTTCTTTTTTTATCACCAATGCCCCAATAGTAATAGCTTCATTCCTCGTCTTCACATGCACAATCGCCACCCTACCCTCACGCCTCTTCGCCCCCACAACAGCGTCCGGCAACTTAGGTATCACACTATGCTTATCACTCGAACAACTACTCATAATTTTCATTCACATTTACCATACTGAATAAACAAAAACAAACCAAGCAGTCCAATAAGAATAAACCTCCTTTTTTTCCAAGGAAACATTCCTCCATAGCTCAAATAGTAACCATTTGACCAATTTCGCTTAACTCTCCAGTTGTTGATAAACTTAATTTGCATAGTTGTATTTATATTAAAATTCTAAACTCATAACTCTAAACTCTAAACCCCTTTAAAAATCGTCGCAATCTCCTGCTTATACTCCAACACCTGATGTATTCTTTCATCAATGCTACCTTTCGCTATCACATCGTATATATGGCAGTCACCTTCTCTGTTTATTCTGTTTATCCTTTCCTCACTCTGCAGTCTTTTTATCCAGTCAAAAACAGTAGTGCTATAGATAGCATGATGCACAAAAGGAATATCGAAACCCGTACCCATCTGCTGCATCGCTATTAGGTATTGAAATTCTTTGGCTGCATAATCTTTCATCACCTGCCGTATCTGTCTTTTATTCATACCCCCAGTAAATGTCCGGCTGCCCTTATATACTTCATGCAGCGTCTGCAATTCACTTTTAAAACTACACCAAATAATCACCTGCTCACCCGGTGGCAGCCCGTTGGTAATATTGACTATACTATCTACACGCTTATTCTCTTTTCTATAGCCAATCTCCTTTATCTTGGCCACATTGTCCGCAGCTTCACCCAATATACCCAGGTTGCTAAATATGGTCCGCATTTCCTCCTCATCCGGCACAAATCCGCAGCTAATTTTTTGCAAAAAGGTAGTCAGTTGATATTGCTTCTCTTTGGGTATATAATTGCTCTTGCTTTTCCCTTGTATCTGAAATATAAGGCTGTTAATGGCACCGTAGGCTTCCTTTTGCCTTGTGTCCATGTCGTAGTATATACGGTGGTAATGCTTCTTCGGCATATCCACCCTTATTTCTTCTTTCTTCAAAAAATAAGTGTAAGGTGCTATCCTTTCACTTAGTTGTTTTGTGTTTTGGTAAGCCACTACGCGGTCGCCTTCTTGCCCGCCAAATAGTAAGAAGTGCTTTGCAAAACCATTGAAGTTTTCACAGCCTATGATCTGCCTATCGCTTAGGCTGTATTGGTAAAATAAATCACTTGCATTTCTGCCTATAGCACTAGCAGTGCAGCAGGTTACGCAGTCAGCTTTGTAGTATCGGTCTATGTTTTTGGTTCGCTTCGCTCCAATGTTTTTTATCAAATGGCTTTCGTCCAGTATCAGGTGTTTTCTTCCCGCCACCGCCGAAAACTTAGCCATCATCTTAGGTAGAGAAGTATCAAAGCTGTTAGCCTCTACCGATATAATCACCACCTTCATTTCAGGAAAGTATTTCTTACTATAATCCTCCCACTGCCCTTGCAGACTTGCAGGGCATAGCACCACTACATTATCAACTATACCGCCTTGCAAATAACTATTGGCCAGCGTTAGCGATGCCAATGTTTTTCCCGTTCCAGCATCCCAGTTCAGGTAGTTGAATCGGCATTGTACAGCTCGTGCCAATTGCCCACGCTGTACAGGTAGTAGTGGGTAAGTAATGCTTTCGAAAAGTATTAATCCCGGCAAACGATGCTGATCCAATGGCAGCCCCCCCATGCTGATAAAACTCGTAGCCATATCCTCCGGCTCTATACCCGTTATCTCCTCAAACTTAAACGCCGCCAACGTAGCTATTACCATATCCTTCTTCTGCTTTATCAGCGTACAAATACTTTTCGGTACCCAATATTCCTTCCCGTCAAAATCACGAAACAAAATAGCCTTCACGCTCTCCCTCACCACCGCCGCAAAGTCTTTTCTTATCTTAGGTATCATAATGCTGCATTATTATGTATCAGACTCCGCTATCTTATTTAGTTCCACAATAAGAGCATCTGCAATAGATACAGCATCCCTGGCTAACGCTTCTATTGCAAAAGTAGGTTCTGTATTAATGTAGCCTGCATTATAGACAGGTTCATTTAATAAGCTTACATCACTTTGCTGATGTTGATTTAATAGTCCTTGCAATGCCATTGCCGCAAAATATTCTCTCTTACTTACCCCGTGGTGCTGCACTCCATGCAATTCACTTTGGCAAGGAAATGCAGGTTCATTTGGTTTAGTCATAATTAAATTTTTAATTGTAAATTATCCATTATCAATTGTCAACTGACCATTATCAATTGTCAATTCTCCCAAGACCTCCCCCAACTGGTTCACATACAACTTCTTCAGCTTCGCCCATTCAGCAGATTTAATGGTATGGCTATTAGTAGCTGTTAGCGCATATATTTCTCGAACCATTGGCACTTCTCCTGCACCAACCAAAAAGTAAACCTTTTCATCTATTTTCACCATATCACGCTCATGCAGATCCATCCCACTACTATGAAATGGATAACCGTCATTCAAATTATCTACATGCTGCATCAGCGTTTTCACCGATTTGCTCAATTTTCCTTTCTCATCCATCAGCAATTTCACGCTGTGGTTTTTATCGCTAAATACAAAGTCTATCTTACGTTCATGCACCCCCTTACTTGTAGTATTACCCCTACCATCTGTACTATGCAACGGGTAAATTGATTGCGCATTTACCCGTACACTCACACTCTTCACAGGCTTGCCATTAAATAGTATAGGATCATCCACCATACTCATAATCCCTTCTTCATGGCTGCCCATTTTTGCTATCCGTTGCTCTACCAATCTCTTTATATTCCCTGCCATTATGTTATCTACCATGTTAGCCGACAGCTTCCCAACCCCTTGCCTTATCTTGTAGTACTTTTTCTCCACCCATTCCCCCTTAGCATTGCGGCTTTTTTCTACCCTTTCACCATATACGCTTTCGCCATGTAGCGCAAATCTTGGCGTATAACCAAACTTAGTTTTACGCGTAAATTTTACCCGAGGTATAAAAATGGGAGCATTACTAAAATCAATCAATGGCAAATCCGGAAACAGTTTGTAATAATCAGATTTTTGCGAAGCAATATTGTCAAAATAATGAACAGTATTCTGGCTAAAGTTGGCAATAATGAAAGCCTTGCACAAATAGTACCTAGCATCATCTTCCTTGTAGCTGTTCAACTTCCAATCATTCATAAATTTATTAATCAACTTACCGGGAATATTAGTCGCTAGTTTTCCATTTTGCGTTTTTGTTTTTTCTCCCTCGCCTTTGGAGAGGGTCGGGGAGAGGTCACTTCCTACAGTGGCAAAGCACTTCGTATTATAGTCACTGTTCTGCCGCTTACTTATCCAATTTGTAGGCAAATCACTACCTGCCATTTTCAAAAACTGCTTTTTCCCTTCGGGAAATTTTTCTACCACAGCTTCATATTTGGTCTCTACCCCCAATGACTTAGCAAAATCCAACCCCGTCATGCGGTCCTTCTTCTCATTCAGCACCAACGGAGCCAACACCATATTTTGATACCCAGTTTCAAACAGTGTGGACTTAGCCACTATATGGTCAATATTATACTCTTTGGTAAATAATTCTTTCAAAGAAATTTTCTTCTCCGGTTCATAAGGAGAAACGCCATCACTCTCAACCCATAGCTTATATTTGAGAATGTCATAAGAAGATTTACCGGCCAATACCGCCGCATTTTCTTTCAGCCACTTTTCATCCTTGCGTTTATTTTTTGCCAACTCTTTCCGCCCCTTATTGCCCAATTTTAGCAAGTGGTCTATTTCAAATTTTACTTCTTCAATAGCGTAATCCTTCTTCAATCTATCTACCAATGCCTCATAGCTATGATAATGCTGCTCAAGTATTACATTTCTAAGGGCCACATTTTTAAAATCAACCACCCCATATACCTCAAGTATCGCTTCTTTCAACTTCTTACCAGTCTGCATAATGGGCAACAATTTCCGTATCGCCTTAGCCGAAAAATCACCATACCCCAACGTATGTAGGTCCATATCCAGCAATTCATTTACCTGCATATCCGATAATCCGTATTTTATTCTGAGAATAGTACTTAGCTTATCATCATCCGTAGCACTGTACAAGTCTTCCCATAATTGTTGATAATCACAAAAAATATCCAATTTTAAAAGAAAACCGAAATAAGCATTTCCCGCTATTACACTACCGCTATACCATGTATATTCTTTCGAAGATTTTATACCCAAATCTTTGCAACAGGCAGACTTTGTAAGGTTGCTACCCTTCATCAATTTCTGCACCCACTTCACCCTGAAATCAAAAGGTATATCCAACTCCGTTTTATTGCCATCATACAGCGCTATGTTCATCACATCCCGCCATATTCTAAACTCCTGGTACATAGGGCTGCTAGCATGTATCACTTTTCGGTTAGGCTCATAGTCACAATTACTAATTTTCGATTTTTTCAAAGGCCGTTGAGTGTAGATAATGCTAAATAATTTATCTCTCAAAGATCCTTTCAGCCCCTGATTGTCCATGATGGCATTAAACTCTTTCTCGTAGCTGCTACGGTTAAATATCAAGTCCTTGCTAGTAGACAGCGTAAGCAGATATTCACCAATAGATCGGTACTTCTTCAGTTGTTGCTCATTGTACTCCACTCGTATCGTGGTGTTAGGAAATAGCTTAGCCATGTACGCATCAGCAGATCCTTTCGCCTCAATTTTTTCATTGTGCTTCAGTATTTCTTCACTGTAAGATTTAATCTTATCCTCATTACCTGCACCCCGCAGCCTTTTGTAGCCACGTTTTTGTTGCAGGCTCATCAGCACCATATACAATTCCTCTTTGGTCAATGCCTTATCCAATCCCTTCACACGCAACTGTAGCAGTTCATCACGGCTCATTTCCCCATCGCAGCTATAGCCATGCTTATTCAGCGTATTCATTAGGTTCTTCCGGCGGCTTCTTCTACGCCAAAGGTGCCTACGCATCTGTTTTTTCATTCTACGGTTTATCCGTTTACTCACCGGCTGCCCTGCTATGTATTCATAGTAGTGGTCAAATGAAATGTTCACTCTTTTGATACCGTATTGTATCACCTCATTACCCTTAGTAATGATCCACGCAATGGCTCTCAATCCGATAAAAGTTGATAATTGCATATTATTTGTTTTTAATTGTTAGTAAATCACAACCGGCAGTTTTTGTGTACATAAGTTTATTTTTTCTAGTAAGTCACAACTGAGAATAAAAAAAGCGGCGTTGCCGTTATCTGAGGTAAAAGTATTTTCCGAAGCCGGATGCAAAAAGGACAAAAAACAGACATTTCATCCTACCTCTAATTAAACAACAAAATAGACACGGCTTTAGCCACAAAAAAGCCCACACCTGTTTTCGTGTGGGCAGTTCCCGTCGCCATGCGTAGTGAGGGAGGCACGACCGAGCGGAGCATGGCGACGGCGGGTAAAACCCGCCATAACCGTTTGTAAACACTTAGCTTAAAAAGTCATTAGCCTTCCTACAAATTTCAAAAGCCTTCTTCGTCCTATCCAATGCAGTTCCAAACATAATTGAGTTCACTTTTGCATCAGCATTTTTGTACTCCTTTACATTTTGGTAGTAGCCAGTAATGGCATTGTAGCAACCAAACAAAGTACCTGCGGTTGTGTCCATCTGTTGGCTAGGTGCAGTCATAGCATATTCAAACACCTGTCCGCAAACTTCCTCAAATTGGCTACTAAATTCAAAAGCAGAATTGCTTTCTAAAACTGCAGCAGCTACTTCTCTATTTGGTGCCATCGCTACCCTTATCAACTTTTTTATTTCCGCATCCGTCACCCTCATTTTTGCCCATTTGTTAAACATCGTCTGCAACAGTTCACCTGTGTTTTCACTTATGGCAATTATTCGGGCAGCCTCTTTCAGTTTCGTTTCTGCGTTGGCTGTATGTTTTATAAATACTGCGTTACTGTGGTCTCTTAGTGCCATGTTCAAAGTGTTGTTGCAAACAATTCTAATAGGCGTAAAAGCTGCCATTATAGAGCCGCTGCCATCGTGCGAGGTAGTAAGAAAAATATATTCCTCAATATCATCTTTCCTGCCTACCCGAATCACATCCGGCATTTTAGCAGTTATAAAAATGCGTTCTCCGTTTCCTAATGCTCCGGCGGTTTCATACTTTATCCCTGTGCCATTGGTTACAAGGCTATCAAAAAAAGAAAAAGCGACTCTATTCTGTACTACTTCATATTTACTGCCTACAATGCCCAATACATCAAACGTATCTTTTCTAATAGTTGCAAAATGTGTAGTTATGCGGTTTGTCTTATCCATTGGCTGACCATCTTCATTAAAAGAAGTAGTAAAAATGTCCTCTTTCATTACTTCATAATCAAGTCCAGCAAATTTTATTGCTTCCTCACTAGTGGGGTGGTTTTCTACAATTTGCCCTAATCCATGCCATGCCTTCTCTTTTACGCTAAAAAATGCGTCCTGTCCTGTTATTCTGTTTCTGTTTATATTGTGTGCCATAAATAAATAATTTAAGGGCGGTTTTACTCCGCCCATTGGTTAATGAATGATTTGTAAATGAAAATTTTTGATTAAAATATCTGCAACCCTTAGCCCTAACAAATACGGGTTAGCCTGTGATCCTCCACCCCTGTATATTCTTTCAAACTCCTTACTATTAAAAATATTTGCCAATTGCCTGGTTGC
>JANPHE010000357.1:0-3298 GCA_031424295.1 Segetibacter sp.
TGCAGCAATGTACCATTCGCTTTTGTTCATTGGATTGACAGCCAAATCTACTATTCTTCCTGAGGTAACTGCCGGCCCTATACTTCTGAACGATAGAGCAGCATAGGTTTCAGATTTTAGATGAATTGGTTTTTCTGCTACAGTGGAGATAGTGGTAGTGTCTTTCTTTTGAGAAAATGAAACCGCAGATAGGTTTACAATAAATAAACCTGCAATGAATAAATGTTTAAGCATAGTGAACAAAAGTATTAATTTATTAGAGTAAAAGTAATCAAGCCACTTTCAATTGCCATCTTTTTTTTACATATTTAATGAGTGTATTTAAACTGCTTTTTAGAAATTGGTTTGATTGAATGGATGGTATTTGTAACTTCATAAAATGAAATGGTTAACTATATATCTGGTGCTAAGCGCTTTGTCTGTTGTAAAATGTAGTGCTTACGGGCAAAATCATGATCTACCTAAAGCGTACACTTTAGTTAAAGAACTATATGGTGATTTAGACAAAGATAGTATAGATGAAAAGGTAGTAGTGTACGACATGAATAATGATACCAACAATGTAGAAGGAGCAGAATACCGTACAGACAGGGATTTAATTATTTATAAAAAAACGAAAACCTCATGGCGTATTTGGAAACATTCAACACAAGCAATTATGAATACAGGTGATGGGGGGATGATACACGACCCATTCAGTAACATTGAAATTAAGAATGGATTATTGGAAATCGTTCACCTTGGAGGTAGTAGAACTAAGTGGTCAATAATAGATAAATATCGCTACCAGAATAAGGAATTTGAGTTGATAGGTATTACTTCTTTTTCAGGTGGTCTTTGCGATTATTGGGAGAATATTGATTATAATATTTCTACAGGAAAAATCATTTATTCTAATGAAGTAGAAGACTGTGATACAGGCGAAGCAAAAATTATTAAAAGGGAAAAAGAAACTTTCTATTTTAAATTGAGAAATAAACCATTGCTGCAAAACCGTAATGAAGTCAACACAAGAATATTCTCTCCGAAATATAAGGTTGAGCTTTTATACTTGTAAATATGTATAATACTTAATCTAGTGTCAATATTATCCCCCATCATTTAGTTACAAAAAGGGGTCATTATTGCATCACTGAATATTTTAACGATTAATACAGTATCCTATAATTCTATTAAATGCCTTCTTCGTTCAAAACCAAGATTTGACAAATAAAACTTTTGATCCAGCAATATTATTAATGCGATTATTTCTATAGGGGAAAGATACCAGCCATTCGTTTCAGTTCTACTTCAGCCACCTTAGCCGCATAGGTCAGGTTTACCAAACGATAACCTGCTTCTACAAAACTCCTTTGGGCTTCTTTTACCTCTACTATAGTTGCCATATTGTATTGGTAACGGATTAGGGTAAGTTGGAGAAGGGAGTCTGCAATTTTATTGTTTTCCTGTTCTTTCTTAATTCGTTGCAAATTATTTTGGTAGGCTTGCCAGGCTTTTATAGCATTGGTCAAAAGTGTGTTCATTAAAATGGTTCTGGAAAATTCCGCATTTTTAATATCTATGTTTGCAACTTGTTGCTGTCTCTTTAGCATACCACCATTGAATATAGGAACGGCCACATTAAAACCAATAAAAGGACCAAAGTTTTGGTTCAATAAAAAATTACCAGCACTGCTTTGACTGCGAGCATAGTTATATCCTCCGGTTACCGATACTGAAGGGTATCGCTGTGCCCCAACTTCCTGTACAATCAATGTATTTATCCTTATTTGTTCTTCTGCAGATTGCACTTCTGGATTTCTTTTTATAGCCGCCTTTACCGAATCTAAAGAAAGAGAAGCGTCCACCACAATCGTATCCTGAATGTCAAAAGTGCTGTCTGGTTTTTGAGTGAGCAGATACATTAAATCTGTTTTTGCCTGCATAAGTGTCAATGCCTGAGATTCCATTTCCTGTAAGCTTGCATTAAGATCTAATTGCGCTTGATAAACATCTGCGTTGTTGGCCAATCCCACACTTTTTCTTACTTCTATTATTTCTTTTTGCTTTTGAGTTACACTGATAGATTGCTCTATGGTTTTTATATAACCTTGCTGGCGCACAATATCGTAATACTTGATCACCACATTGGCTACAATGTTTTGGATCTGTGCTTTTACCACATCACTATTTTGCCGCTCTATTGCCAACAGCCTGCTACGTGTTGCCTGTATTCTGAAACCATTAAACACCAACATGTTTGCTGCTAATCCGGCGTTTACCACATTGTTGGCATTGTTTGGTCTATTAATATTCGTTCCATTATTTAGCTTTTGACTCAGATTGGTCAGCGATTGATTGTCTGATAAGGATGCTGTTACTTGTGGCAATGCCAATGCTACACCTCCTGCATTATTGATCTTGCTGGCTTCCTCATTGTTTTTGGCTATCTGTATATCAAGGCTATTTTTCAAAGCAATGTTCACCGCTTCTTGCAATGAAAGTACCTGTGCTTGTGATCCACTAAAGCCTAAAAGCAAGAGCAATATGAAGAAGATTTTTTTCATTCCGATGATAGCAGCTTTTATTAGGGATTAATGGATTCTTTATTTATTAATTGGGTAGCAGTTGAATCTGCAGCATCGTATTCCTTGTTCACATCTTTTTTATGCCTGCCAGAAATGTATGAGTACACTGCCGGTATAACAAACAAGGTAAGGATAAGCGAGAAAAGTATTCCACCAACTATTACTATACCCAATGGTATGCGGCTGGTAGAAGCTGCGCCGATGCTAAATGCAATGGGCAATGCGCCCAATGATGTAGCAAGGCTTGTCATTAGTATGGGGCGCATTCTGTATTGTGCTGCTTCCAGAATTGCATCTCTTTTATTCATTCCTTGCTCCCTTTTTTTATTGGCAAATTCTACTATCAGAATGCCATTTTTTGTTACCAGACCAATCAACATGATCATGCCAATCTGCGAAAATATATTCAACGTTTGATCAAATAACCACAAGCTAAGCAATGCACCTGCCAAGGCCAATGGTACTGTTATCATAATGGTTAATGGATCAAGAAAACTCTCAAACTGTGCAGCTAGTACTAAGTAAATCAATCCAAGTGCAAGAAAAAATGCAAACGCGGTATTGGATGAACTTTCAACATAATCCCTGGAGGGTCCACTCAACGCAGTATGAAAACTTTCGTCTAGTAACCGTTTGGCTATATCATCCATTGCTTTTACCCCATCGCCTATTGTTTTTCCCTCAGCCAATGAAGCCGAAATGGTTGCTGATTTAAATTTGTTGTAGTGAAA
>JANPHE010000358.1:0-5332 GCA_031424295.1 Segetibacter sp.
CAATGCCTGCACTGCCCGTCGTAGGAAAGGTATTGGTTTGTGCGTTTACATAAAAGTAGCTAGTGCAAAAAGTCAACAAAAAACAAAGTAGTTTTTTCATAACAATTATTTTGGGTTTATAGTTTTTATTTTTGATAAATGTAAATTAGTTTTTGCAATAATGCAGAACTAGAAAAAGTTGGATATAAAAAAATCGGCAGTATTGGGTTGCTGCCGATTTTTGAATTTCGTTTATATAGATCAACTACTTCCCTGCCAAAGGTGGGCAAGTTGCGGTTGATTTATTGTTCATCAGTTGTATTAACAAGGCTTTCAGGTCGTCAATTTGTTTTTGAAGGTCTGCGTCTTTACTTTTCAGTTGTTCATTCATTTCAGCAAGCTCTTCTTTATCTTTAATCAAAGTAGCAGTGCGTTTTTCCAAAGCCTGAATAGCTACAAGGTTCACCCCATCAAAATCTGCTTGATTAATTAAAGTGTCACAGCCAATTGATCCTAATTTATCTTTGCCAAAAGCGGCAAAAAAATCTTGCGCCATAGGCCCATAGTGTCGGAAGGTTTTTACATCCTGCCCGATGTAATTCCAGGTGGTAAGAGGTAAGGCGGCAATCTTTTGTAGAAAGGCTTCTCCATCTACCGGCAGCAGGTTTTCTTTCATTCTTCTGTCACTTAGTGTGGCCCAGGCATTGGCGCCCTGATTTAGAAAAGCCCCTATAGTAACGGCACTTGATGTATACAAGCGATAGCCCTTGGCAAACCTTGCTCTAAAGGCGTTGTCCTCAAAGGTATTCATAACCGTGGTCGTAGAATTATCAGCAATGGTAAAAGCACCAACATGTCCGCTTGTGCTGCAATAACTACCCATAGCGGTGGAATTATTTCCACTAGCAATTGTTTGCTCACCGGTGGCCATGGAGTTTGAACCGCTTGCTACAGTCTGAAAACCCATTGCTGTTGATGTAAAACCGCTTGCAGTAGTTCGATTGCCAATAGCGGTTGATAACATTCCACTGGAAACAGTTAAATAGCCCATCGCAGTTGAACCTACTCCTGTTGCCTTAGCTTCCTTTCCAAAACAAACGGAATTTTCCCCTGTGGCAAAATCGCCTTCGCCAACAGCAAATGAATAATCGCCGGTGGCTAGGCTGGCTAAGCCGAACGCTATTGAAGCAAATCCTTTTGCCCTGTTGTTTATACCCGCAGCAAATGAATAATCTCCAATGCTATCTTTGTCCCAGTTAACGCTGCTAACACCTCCTGCTCTGAAAGCTGCTTTATCAGCATACCAAAGCATTCGTCTTCCCTGACCACTTATAGGCAAAGGGCCTGGAGTTAGGGGGATAAAGCCGGGCGCAGTAAAAACTACACTGCTATCTGACACATGCAGGCGTGCTAGGGGACTATCGGTTCCGATGCCTACTTTTCCATTTAAAAACAAGTTTCTCCAAGCTTTGGTAGCCGAACCCAAATCAATAGCACCAGTTGAAGCTGGTAACAAACTAACGTTAATGCCAGTAGCAGATAAATTGCCCAGGTTACTATTTGCCTTGCCATTGCTGATTTGTGCCCAGGCACTACCGGTATAATAGTAAAATCCAGATGTACCATTGGTTTGGTAGATCATCAACCCTGTGGCAGGGGTTACTATTGCATTTCGTTGTGTCTGAGTCATGCGGGGAATTAAAATACCTTTGGTGCTGCTTTTCATTTCGAGCAATGCAGATGTGTTGGGTATTAATGTACCAATTCCTGCACTACCCGTATTAGGAAAAGTGTTGGTTTGTGCATTTGCAAAAAAGTAGCCAATGCAAATAGTCAACATTAAACAGAGTAGCTTTTTCATAATAATTTTTTTGGTTTTATAGTTTTAATATTTGATAAATGTAAATTAGTTTTTGCAATAATGAAGGAACCAGAAAAAGAGGACATAAAAAAATCGGCAGTATTGTATTGCTGCCGATTTTTTTATAGAGAATATAGGTTTACATTATTTACCTGCCAAAGGGGGGCAAGGTGCGATTGATTTGCTGTTGAGTAGTTGTTGCATAAGGGCTTTTAGGTCGTCTATTTGTTTTTGTTGAGTATCGATTTGCTTTTGAAGAATAGTGTCTTTGGCTTTCAATTGTCCATTATCCGTTTTCAATTGTTCATTCTTAATTGATAACTCCTGCACTGCCTTTACCAACGGAACCACAAACTCTGCATAGCGAAGACCATACATATCTTTAGCATTTTTAGGCGCATCTACACCACTGAAATCGTAACCCATTTCTTTAGCTGTTTTCTCTACATCTTGTGCTATAAAACCTGAGTAGATAATAGCTGCAGCTGTACTCATTGCTTTTTCATCTTCAGGAGTTGTTACTCCCTTACTTGTAAATTGATTAAGCTTAACAAGATTATATTGATACGAAACTGGCTTTAACTTGTTGATAAAATTAAGCCCGGGTATATTTTGCTGGACATTGGTTTTAAACCTACCATCAGATAGGGTTGTCCATCCTACTTGCCCACCGATGCTGGTTACTTTATTATTTCCGGTTCTAATTTGGTTACTAGCCGTAATAATAGAATTGGCACCTAGTGCAGTAGAATTGGAGAAAGAGGTACCATTGGAATTATACGCATTATAGCCAAGTGCAGTATTATTGCTTCCGGTTGTATTGATAAGCAATGAACTTCTTCCAAAAGCTGTATTGAAATTTCCTGTTGAATTTTCAGACATCGCCTCGTTGCCTGCGGCAGTATTATAAATTCCAGAAGTGTTTTTCTGCATTGTACTTTTACCTAACGCTGTGTTGTCTATTCCATTAACATTGGATCGCATAGCTTCTACACCCATTGCAGTGTTTCCGCTACTCAAGTTATTCTGTAGGGCAAAAGCGCCAACACCAGTATTGTTTGATCCGCTGGCATTAGTACTCATTACACCCTTGCCAATAGCGGTATTCGTTGATCCATTTATATTGTCAACTAAACTTTCTGTACCAATGGCGGTATTGCCACTACCTACTGTATTTGAAAACATTGCACTACTCCCAACAACTGTATTTTCATTACCCGTAGTATTTGACAGCAGGGCGAACATTCCTATACCTGTGTTATCACTTCCGAAGGTGTTAGCGGATAAACTGGAATTACCTACCGTAGTGTTATTATTTCCTTCAATATTGGCAGTTAAGGTTCTAAATCCTACGCCTGTATTATTACGACCAAAAGTATTGGCAAAGAGTGACTTGCTACCTACAGCAGTATTTCTTTCTCCTTTTTCATTCCGAGCACCTACAGCACTACCATTGTTAAATAAGGCACTGTCTCCAATGGCAACCGTATTGCTGATATCTGTGCTATTGCTTAATGCATCAATACCAACTGCAACATTGCTAAATCCAATTGTACTATTAAACATGGCTCTTTTACCTACGGCTGTATTACCAGAAGCTGAAGTATTATTAACAAGGGTTCCGGCTCCAATTGCAGTGTTATCGTCTCCTATGCTATTTGAAAATAATGAAACATTACCTACAGCAGTGTTAAAGGTTCCGGTTGAATTTGAAACCATAGCCTGATTTCCCACCACACTGTTAGCACTACCACTAGTATTGGACATTAATGCCTGACTACCTACCGCTGTATTCGCTCCCCCCTCATTGACAGATAGGGTCAATGACCCAATGCCAGTGTTGTCAAGATTATTATTACTCATGCTTGTATTGATCATACTGTTTGCCCCAATTGCCAAATTGGGAACCTGGTTAAGGTTGACTGGAGTAGGCAATGAGGCAAAAACTCGTGCCCCATTTTGAAATATAGCTCCTTTCAAATACAAATCATTCCAAGCGGAATCTGGTACCCCAAGGTTAACCCTTAATGAACTATCCGGTTTTAGGTCTTTGTTGATGGAAGTAGTGCTATTTAAATTCGACAAATTCTTATTGGATGAAGTAGTAGAATTTCCTATAAAATTCCAAAGAGAATCAAAATAATAAAAACCAGATGTACCATTGGTTTGGTAGATCATTAACCCGGTTGCAGGTGTTACAATGGCATCTCGTTGAACCTTTGTCATTCTTGGAATTAATAAACCCTTGGTGGTACTTTTCATATCAACCAAAGCTGTTGAATTTGGCAAAGCAGTGCCTATGCCAACTCTTCCCTGCGAATCAATCCGCATTTTTTCATTGTTTTGTACAAAAAATCTTACAGGTTGGCTGTTGGTTGTACCAAGTTTTGAGGTGGCTGTTGCGTCGCCATTACCGTTTAAATTCCAACTTTGGGCAAAGCCGCCAATTTTTGAAATACCCATAATGAGTAGGGTGAAAATGATTTTTCTCATAATTGTTTTTTTTTGGAGTTTTTGATTATTTATTTTGAAGTGGTACAAGGCGTTTTTTCGCTCATCAATTTAAGGAAGGCAGCTTTTAGTTCATCCATTTGCTTTTGCAAGTCTTCAACTTTAGCTTTCAATTGCCCATTGTCATTTGCTAATTGTCCATTTTTCTTATCTATTTCCTGCACAGCTTTTACCAGTGGCACTACAAATTCTGCGTAGCGAAGGCCGTAGAAATCTTTATCATTCTTTGGCTTATCAACCCCGCTAAAGTCGTAGCCAACAGACTTTGCGGTGGCCTCTACTTCTTGTGCTAGGAAACCGGAGAAACGTATCTTTTCTATATCATACTTGCCTTCCCAATTGGAGGTATCTTTTTCTCCATAGTTTTCCTGTTTCCATTTGGCAAATGCATCTATACTGGTATTATAAGTAACCGGTCGGAGTTTGTTTATAAATTCCAACCCTTTTACTTCACCTTCTTTGATATTCTTTTTAAACCGCTGATCGCTGTAAGTGGTGAAACCTACCTGACCTTTTAAGCTAGTGATCGAGGTGTTGCCAACGGCAATAGTATTGGTAGCGGTGGGGTCGGCGTTGTAGCCTACCCCTGTGGTATTGCTTTCGGTGGTTATAGCTGTGTTTGTACTGTAGCCCAATGCCGAGTTGTAATCGCCGGTGGTTACATTGTGCAAGGTATAATAGCCCATGGCGGTGTTTCCACCACTATTGGTACTACTGTAAAGGGACTTTGAACCCACGGCAGTATTATAATTACCGTTACCGCTGTGGTTATAAAGCGATGAATCGCCGATGGCTACTACGTTGTGACTGTTTACACTTTTGTAAAGTGCCACAACGCCGACAGCCACATTGGAGTATCCGGTGGTGTTTGAAGGCAATGCATTTCTGCCAAAGGCGGTGTTGTTGCTTCCAGTAGTGTTTCCATATAAAGCCCCAGAACCTGTAGCAACATTGTTATCTCCGGTAGTATTGGAATACAAG
>JANPHE010000359.1:0-24087 GCA_031424295.1 Segetibacter sp.
ACAAGATAAAAACTAAAAGCACCATAGCAAACCTTCCGCCACAACCGCTGCTGATCCCGTACATACTTGACAGCCGAAGATTACAACGTCCTGCCACACCTTGTAGCTAAACCCATGTTTCCAGCAAAGTTTTCGTCCTTCATCATTGTTGGGTATTCGTGTCCTTTTATTTCTCACATATTTCCTTCAATTTGTCGAGAGCTTTTGGGTAGGTCGAGTTCATATAATCCAGAAAATCTTCTGTAATGTCTAAGTCAACTGTAACTGAAGTAGTTCCATTGTTTTCTACGAATGTGTAGTTTTCAAATCCATTTGCCCATTTTTCTACTTCAGGTCCTTCCGTTATTTCTACATTCGCTTTTACAAGTCCGTAATGGCGAATTGAAATAAATTGGTTGAGCATGTTGTCAAATATTTCTGAAACCATACCGCCCTTTTCTCCCTTCTCATCAGTGCCTACGAATAACATTTTGCTGCCCTTATTCCAACTCCCCTCATAGGTAGATGTCGGATTGAACAAAGCAGTCCATTGTTCATAAGTTGATTTGTTGCTAATGCCCAGCATTGCATCATATACCTTGTTTACCGGTGCATTTATTTTTACGATGAATTGCAGCTTTTTCATAAGCATTAAGTATTTGGTAAGTTTATTTTTTCTAATTGTCCTTTTCTTTTCACTATGTTTTTATAGTCCCACTGAATTACTCTAGATTTTTTAAGCCAACGCTTTAAATCATTTTTTTTAATGTCAGAAATTTTGTTGAGGAAAATAGATGCGTCTTTAAATTTTTCACCTTTTACACTTAATTTTTCTTCCTCAAAGTCTGCACCACTCCAAAACATAAGTCTGATACCTGCTTTTTGTTTGCTATATCCTACAATTGGGTTGCCGTCTAAAAACCAAACAGGGTGAGCATGCCAAATTTTATTTTCTGCTTCGGCAAGTTCATTGTCAATAATTGTCACGAGTTGGTCGCAAATTTCTTTGTCATCCAAAGTTTGTTTGTCATTGTATGCGCTAATTTCTTTGTTCATTTCTGTCGTGATTTTGTGGTCGTCTAACATTGCAGGTAACGCCTGCATTGCCGTTATTACACGCAAATTATGAAATAAAAATGTTTTTGATAATCTACCATTTTGTATTGTCGTCAGGGCAATCCCCCAATGGTAAGGCGAGTACAGCTTTACCTTTCCCTACGTTTCTACGCATTATTTTGAGTACATCGGTTTGCCTTATAATTAAGTTTGCAGGTGAGGAATACCATCAAAAGCGTTTGTTTATTACTCCTTTTGCTACCTTACCGACAAAGGAACAATCGTCTTTCCTACATTTATTTTTCGTTCAATGCATGTTTTGAATAACCCTCTGATTTATTAAACGAATACTAAAAATGATTGGCTGCTCTATTATTTGAAAATAAGAAATTTGTAATAATAAAAACACCCGTCAGTGTATGAAATACTGACAGGTGCTTGGTTATAAATATGCAGTTAGATTGGCTATTCTTTTATCAATTTTCGTATCTCTACTACTTTACCCATTTTATCAGTCAAACGCATCAAATACACTCCATTTTGTTGGCTACTAATATTTATTTCAGATTTGGGATTGTTGATGTTGGTTTGATAGATTTTTTGACCCAATAAATTGATCACTTCCAAATTCATTTTCTGATAATTACTATTTGCATTGAACTTAACAGAAAACAAACCATTTGACGGATTAGGGTAAATATTAACTGTAGAAAGATTTATTTCTTTCGCACCTTCCTCCATATCAATTGGTCGGGCAACTAGTGGTCTAGCAGTACAATTTAATGCAGTGCTTCTACAAACTGTTATTGTTTTACTAGTATTTACAAAGCATTGATTGGTGGCTTTTACCGTTATAATTGCACACGTAGGATAATTGCTACTTAAAGTTGCTAAAGTACTGAAAGCGTTGGTACCTCCATTTGGGGCAAAAGTTGCAGCTCCAGTATTAGCAGTCCATACATAACTAATGATACCAGATATTGGCACAACCGAATATGTTTTGGCTACACCATTCGGAACAAAAGAACTTGAACAAATGTTGGTTGGGCCGGTAATAGAACCTAGATTATTTGGAGCAGAGTTAACCACTTTGGTTTTTGTTCCTCCTGTACCACAAGCATTTGAGGGAGTTACCGTAACACTACCTGTAATATTGGCTGTGCCAATCATAGTAGCAGTTGCAGTAGGGACAGTGGTAGTTGCAGGACCCGTCATTCCCGCAGGCCATACCCAATTATATGTTACGCCAGTGCCCATATTTGTACAGTTATAAGTTGCAGTGTTAAGACCGCATAGTTTACTAGGACCGGTTAAACTTGTCGGTGTACCAGGTATTAAGCTAATCAACTTACTACTTGCAGTACTTGTGCCGCAGGCATTGCTAGCAGTAACAGTTATGTTTCCGTTCATTGAAATACCTACCGTTTGATCTATGGTGACCGTTACACTATTTCCTGCAAGATTGTAAAAAGGGCTTAACATTCCAGGGCGCAAAGTCCAGGTATAAGTAACGCCAGTTACTGCAGTAACAGAGTAGGTGACCGTAGTAAGTCCACAAACATATTTTGACCCTACAATAGCAGAAGGTTGGGCTGGGGCTGAGGTGCAATTGAGAGCAGCACTAACTACACATTCAAAAGTGGTTCTTCCCATGTTATTTCCATTTCCAAGTTGTCCAAAACCATTCATACCTGTCATGCATATAGTTGATCTGTCCGATTTAATAATTCCTGAATGGTAACCACCGCCAGCAGCCTTAATCACATTTGTTTGACTAACGATATTCAATGGGCTAGATATGTTTACAGTATTTCCATCCCCTATTTCTCCATAACTATTAAAGCCCCAATTCCACAAGGTGCCGTCTGCTTGCAAGGCTAGGGTATGAAACCCACCTGCATTCAGACATACCCAATTGAGAGCACCTCCAACCTGAAAAGGAGTATTTCTATCTGCAGTTAAACCATCGCCTAATTGGTTTTTGTCATTATTCCCCCATGCCCATCTTACGCCATTTGATTGCAAAGCTGAGGAATAATAACTACCAGAAGATATACCAGTCCAGTTAGTAGTTCCGATATTCAGTTGTATAGGAGTTAATTGATTTGTATTAAATCCGTTCCCCACTTGTCCATTATTATTTCTACCCCATGCCCAAAGGGTTCCGTTTGATTTTAAAGCAAGGTTATGATCATAACCCGCAGATATACTTACCCAATCGCTTTCTGTGCCTACTTGTACCGGAAAAAGACTATTACCCGTTGTTCCATTACCAAATTGTCCATAAGGATTCCATCCCCAGGCCCAAAGGGTTCCGTTTGCTTTCAATGCAACAGAGTGATTACTGCCAGCAGATATACTTACCCAATCATTGTCTGTACCAATATGCACAGGAGCATTTCTGTTGATAGTGGTTCCATCACCCACTCTTCCATCGTTATTCATTCCCCACGCCCATAAAGAACCATCCGCTTTAAGAGCAAGTGTATGATTAACGCCATCAGCCACGCTTACCCAGGTGTTGGTAGTAATACCACTTATTACAACAGGACTAAATCTATTGATGTTGCTTACATCACCTAATTCGCCATCGGTATTATGACCCCACGCCCATAGGGTTCCGTTTGATTTTATGGCATGCGTGTAGTAATATCCACCTGCCACAGTCAACCAATTTGTGGTGGCACTAACCTGTATGCGATTAATTTGGTCAGCAGTTGTTCCATCACCTAATTGCCCGGCTTGGTTCCATCCACAAGCCCAAAGTGTTCCGTTTGCTTTCAGTGCGAGGGAGTGAGAACTATAACTGCCTGCACACACATTCACATAGCCTGTGCCTAACAGAACAGGAGAAATACGTTGAGAAGTAGTACCATCTCCTAACTGCCCACGATCATTAATCCCCCAACCCCAGAGTTCGCCATTAGCCTGCACACCAAGTCCATCTCTATATCCAGATGTTACGGTTACCCAATTAGAAAGAGTACCAATCCTAGTTGGGCTATTCCTTTGTGTGGTGGTACCATCTCCTAACTGACCATTGCCGTTGTATCCCCAACCCCAAAGCGTGCCATTTGATTTTATACCATGCGACTGATTTTGACCAGCCGATATACTAACCCAATCAACATCGCTGCCTACCTGCGAAGGAGTTGTTATTTGAAAATTTCCAGAATTATCACCAACCATACCATACGCATTATATCCCCAACCCCAAAGCGTTCCATTTGCTTTTATTGCCAAAGTATGAGCATACCCCGCTGATAAAATTACCCAGTCGGTTCCTGTACCAATTTGAACTGGAGTATTTATGTGATAATTGGCGCCACTACCGCCATCTCCCAATTGTCCATTTCCTCCTTGCCCCCAAACCCAAAGTGTTCCATTAGCTTTAATAGCTGTTGTATGATATCCACCTGCAGAAATACTTACCCAGTCAGTAGCACTTCCTACCTGTCCAGGACTTAATCTTAGTGTAAATGAAGAAGTTCCATTTCCCAATTGTCCGTCATTGTTATATCCCCATGTCCATATAGTACCGTTTGCTTTTAATGCAACAGAGTGCAATTCACCACAGGACACACTTACCCAATCATTGTCATTGCCAATTTTAACCGGGCTCAATCTATCAAATGTAGTTCCATCTCCTAATTTTCCAGTTCCGTTGTTTCCCCATGCCCACAATTCACCGCCACGTATTTCAAAATTGAAGTTCGAACCCGCTGCCATTCGCTGGTATCCGTTTCGATACTCGTTAGAACTTTTGTTTTTTGATCGGCTGAATTGCGCTTGTGCAATGTTGGTGAAGCCAATTAAAGAGAGCAGTACAATTAAAATTGTGTTTGTTCCGAAGGAACGTTTGGGAGTAATTGTAGTCATACAGTTGAGTTTTAAAATAAATAATCGTTTAATCACAAATCAAACCTACTTAATTAATAAATCAGATAAGGAACGAATGAGGGAACGGTAGTTGTATTTGAGTGAACGGTAAGAAAGGAGGCGGTGATAAAGTTATTTTTTAAACTAAGAGATACAGTTTTAATGACTTTGCGCTTTAAGCCATGCTTCATAAAGATCTAAAGGAATAAAAATTCTAACGCTGTTGCCTGGATTTTTATCGTCTTCAAAGGCGGGCGACATATTGATAGTAACAGGTTGTTTTACAAAATGGCTAAGTGCCGCAATTCTTTTTTGTATCAACTCCATGCCTCGGCTTTTGTGTAGTCCATTCTGTTTTAATGCACGACTTCTTTCAATGCCTATACCATTGTCGGTTATAGTGATGAGCAAGTCCTTATTTACTTCTTGTATGTGTATCGCTAGCTCGCCATTTATGGCTGATGGCATAATACCATGCAGCAATGCATTTTCTAATAGTGGCTGCAGCATCATGGTAGGTATCATCCAATTATCTACGTCAATAGTTTCATCAATAGTAATGGTATAAGTAAAGCGATTTGTAAATCGCATTTGCTCAAGGCGCAAATAGATTTTTATGTTTGCAAGCTCCTGTTCTAGTGGTATAAAAGATTGTTGTGCAGCTTCAAAGTTCTTTCTAATGAGAGATGCAAAATCGGTTAGGTAGCGATTGGCATTTTGCCTGTCTTGCACATTTATGTAATGCTGAATGCTGTTGAGTGAATTAAACATAAAATGTGGGTTCATTAATGAGGTAAAAGCTTGTTGCTCAAGCGAGGCAGTTTGCACGGTGGCAATTTCTTTTGCCAGCTTTATTTCTTTTCTTTTTTTATACTGTTGCATTACAAGGTAACCGATAAGCAATTGTATAACTAATACAATTGCTACCCAAAACCAAACTGCTTTCCAAAAGGGAGTAGCTATTTTGATTTGTATCGTCAATATCGTAGTGCTGATATTTCCATTTATATCAACAGCTCTAACTTGTAAAATGTGATCCCCATAGTTGAGCTGAAGGTTCAGTGTATTTTCACTTAAATTATTCCAGTTAGTATTTTTATCGAGTGTGTATTGCAGGGTTTTGAAGTGCCCGTTTAATTCAATGCCAGCAAAGCGAAAAAGTATGTTTTGCTGGTCATACCTCAAATCATAATGATCAGTAATTACGGTATCCCTTTGATTGATGGCGGCATAAATTAATCGCACCGGTATAGAATAAACCGGGATAGAAATATTAGCCGGAATTACAGAAATTCCATTTGCAGTAGCTGCATAAACAGTGTCGTTGTTGTACAAAATTTCGTTGACCACATTACTAGCCAATCCATCTGTAACCGATATGTGTTGAAGTGTATAAGTTAGGCTATTGTTGTGCAACTGATAATTTACAATACTGATGCCTGCCGAAGAACCTACCCAAAT
Organism: Segetibacter sp.; assembly: GCA_031424295.1. Lineage (GTDB taxonomy): Bacteria > Bacteroidota > Bacteroidia > Chitinophagales > Chitinophagaceae > Segetibacter. The sequence continues at coordinate 6,376 of JANPHE010000359.1, forward strand.
CTGTTCTTTGCCTGCAGCTGTTATACTTCGGGCAGCATAATTTATTTCTTCGCTTTCCCTTATTTGCAAGAGAATTTTATCATCCTTTATTGCCAGTAGTCCTTGGTCTGGTGTAGCCATCCAAACAAGCCCATCAGGTGTGGTGCAAAGTGCTACAACTCTATTGCCAAATAATACATTTGTTTGACTGAGTGCCGTTTTAGTGGCATGCATCATGTTGTATCTGTACAAGCCATCTGTAGAACCATAGTAAACAACGCTATCATTTAATTTAGCCAAAGCCGTTATTCTTTTGCCTGTTCTGAACACGGTTTCCACTTCCTCGGATCCGCTGTTTAATTTATATAAATAGCCAAGAGTACCAATAATTATAATACTGTCATTAAAATTAATGGCGGTTTTGGCTGTTATATTTAGTGGAAGTAAATGTAAGGTAAGCTGCCTTTTATAATTGGAGTAAACCCCACCTTCAGAAAAGGTGAAAATTTTATTTTGCGACTGAAGTATTTTTCGTTGTTTGGCAATTGATTTTATTTTTCCTTGGATGAAATGAATGGAAGATAGTTGACCATGGTTTTCCAAAATTTCTCCATAATAATTACCTGCCAATATGCTTCCATCGTTTTTACGGGCAATGCTTAAAAAATTATTGTGGTCAAAGTTTACAGGCATTTTTAGATTGATAATCGTATTCATTTTTTTGTACAACAGCAAGCCTCTGTCAATAGTGCTTACCCATATATTTCCCTTACTATCATTGTACATACTATTAATTGCATAGTTGCCATTGTTTACAAACAACAGTTGTAAAGTTTTTTTATCGAACACATACGTGTTGCCAGAGTGGCAATACAGGTTAAGGTAAGAACTAGTAAAATTGAAATTATAAAATTGTTCAGGAAGAGAAATAGAATCTATCTTAAAACGAAGAGGTGAACAAGTGAAAGCAGAATAGCTGTAGTATTTATTTTTTGAACTACAGAACAAATAAAATTTTCCATCGTCTATGGCAAGTTGACACAAATCGGAAAGCTTAGTATTGGCGTTTGCGCTATCCAAATATTTGCGACTTGTTGTATGGTAAATTTTTGATGGATTGGACTTACCTTCAGGAGGTGAAAAGGGAAAAGTATAGCCAAATTTTAGTTGGCTGCCATCATTATTTTCCTTAATCAAAAAGTTTGTACCTCTTTGGTCATTTGGAAATTCAAATAATTTTTTCTCTCTAAAAATATATGAACCATTTTCATTCACATACATAACGCCTCCGTTGGGCAATTCAAATAAACTCATCCCTTTTGTACTCTTAACCTTTGCAAAACTACTGTCATCACTTGCACTTATAAACCTGTTTTGAATTTCATCAAAATATGCTGGACTTTGCCCAAAACAATTCACCCAAAGCCGACCATTCTTTTCTTTTACCACAGACAATACTTCATTATCGGGCAAACCCTGCCTTGTCGTAAATACCTGAAAGTATTTACCATCAAACCTGGCAATGCCTGCGTCGGTAGCTATCCATAAAAAGCCGTGGTTATCTTCAATAGAGCCGTAAACATAATTGCTAGGCAACCCATCGTTTACAGTGAATGAACTATAACTTGTTGGCTGAGCAATGCAAGGATGGAGAAAGAAAAAGAGGAAAGAAAATGAGAGGATAAAACGCACTTAGAAAAATTAAGAGGATAAGGTAAGTAAGAAAAGTGTTATTTACCAAACATCAAACTGGATGTTTTCATTTTTTCAATGAATAGATCAAGTTGCCGGCGGCTAATACTCCAGTGGTTTCCATCCGCCATTTTCACTATGCCGCCGTCATTTGTGCTATACTCTTTTATGTACTTCAGGTTTACAATGTAAGATTTGTGTATCCTGGCAAATTGTGTGTGATCCAGCAAATCTTCAAAATCCTTCAGGGTTTTAGTAATCACCAATTTTTGCATGTTTTTCATGTGTATGATCGTGTAGTTGCTATCGGCTTGCAATGATATGATATCGTCTACTTCTATAAAGTTTATGCCTCCAAGATGGGGTAATGCAATTTTAGGAGGTGATGATTTTTTATTTACGGATTGTAACAGATTCTCAAGAAGCAGATGATTTTGATCGGCTGCTAACGGGTTGCTAAGTGAAGCCTTGATTTTTTCTACAGTTAATTGCAACTCAACAATACTAACCGGTTTTAAGATATAATCAAATGCACTTGCTTTAATAGCCTGAAGCGCATACTCGTTATAGGCTGTAACAAAAATCACCTTAAAGTTTCGGATGGAAAGGCAGCGCAAAAATTGAAAACCATCCTCCCCAGGCATTTTAATATCTAAAAAGATAACATCGGCACTTTGCTTTGCCAGCCATTCTCTTGCCTTCTCTGCACTTTTTGCTTTGCCTACCACTTTTACCCCTTCACAATCATGATGCAAAAGAAATTCTAAGCTTTCCAAATTATTGTCTTCATCATCTACCAACAGTGCTTTAATCATGAATGAACTTTCTAACGATAAAGGTACTGATTGTTTATCCGCTTTTATATATAGGTATGCAACGAATGACGTTGAATGTGTGTGGTGTAAATTAGTTGAGTAAAAGGAGAAAGGCAGTTCACTTTTTTAACTGCGTTAAATCGGTTAATACTACGTTAGAGGAATTGATTGTCGATGGATTCTTGAGTTTTAAGAATGAGGCAATGTAGTTAAACTTGAATTCTAAATTATTGCAATATCGCATTTCTTACCTTAATGAGTTGCTCAATTAACGCTTCCAATTTATTTAATTGCAACATATTTGCCCCATCACTTTTTGCCATTGATGGATTTGGGTGCGTTTCTATAAAAAGGCCATCAGCACCTGTGGCTATTGCAGCTTTGGCTATGGTGCCTATCATTTGTGGGTTGCCACCTGTTACACCGCTTGTTTGATTGGGTTGCTGTAGACTGTGGGTACAATCCATTACGACCGGTACTAAATTTTCTTTCATGATGGGAATGTTTCTATAATCAACCACCAAATCCTGGTAACCAAATGTGTTGCCTCTTTCTGTAAGCATCACTTTATTATTCCCGGCATTTTTTATCTTATCTACAGCAAATTTCATAGACTCACCGCTGAGAAACTGCCCTTTCTTTACGTTAACCACTTTGCCTGTTTCGGCTGCTGCGATTAATAAATCTGTTTGGCGGCACAGAAATGCAGGTATTTGAAGCATATCAACATATTGTGCAGCCAATGCGGCTTCTTCATGCGAATGAATATCCGTAACTGTAGGAATGCCGAAATGCTTTCCAACCTTTTGTATGAGCTTCATCGCTTCTTCATCGCCTATTCCGGTAAATGAATTACCACTTGTACGGTTGGCTTTCCTGTAAGATGCTTTGAACACGTAAGGAATGCCATGTTTTTTACAAATATTGAAGACTGTTTCAGCTACTTCCATTACTATTTCTTCGCTTTCTACTACGCATGGTCCGGCTAGTAGAAAGAAATTGTTAGTATCATATGTTTGTGTGCTAAAAAGCTGTTGTAGATATTCCATTTTGCGAAAATAAGTGTAAAGCATGTAGAATAATGAATTTTGACCTTGGGTTTGCAAACCAAACAACATCCATTCTTTTTAATATGAGAAGACGCCCATTATATTGAATGATGAATTTTACTTTTGAATTTATACATTTGAACTTCTAACTAAAAAAAACGATTGCTATGCCAAACAGAAATGAAAAAATTTTGGTTGTGGGTGCTTGTGGACAAATAGGAGTGGAGTTAACCTTGCAGCTTAGAAAAATTTACGGCGAAAGTGCCGTTATTGCAAGTGACCTACGTGAGGAACATCCACTCTTGAAAGGTACAGGTCCTTATGTTTCGCTTGACATTATGAATAAGGAAACACTTCATGTATTGGTACTTAGAAATAATATTACACAGATATATTTGCTTGCTGCTATCTTAAGTGCTACAGGAGAGAAAAATCCACCATTGGCATGGCATATCAATATGCAAAGTCTGCTAAATGTATTGGAAGTTGCAAAAGAAGAGAACCTAGCTAAAATTTATTGGCCTAGTAGCATTGCAGTATTTGGCCCAAATTCTCCCAAAGATGATACCCCACAACACACCATCGTAGAACCTTCTACTGTATATGGTATTAGCAAATTTGCAGGAGAAAGATGGTGCGAATATTATTTCAACAGGTATCATTTGGATGTAAGGAGTTTGAGATATCCCGGACTAATCAGCTACAAATCTCAACCGGGTGGCGGAACGACAGATTATGCAATTGAAATTTTTCATGATGCTATCAATCGGGGAAGCTATGATTGTTTCTTAAAAGAAGATACTTATCTCCCTATGATGTATATGCCCGACGCAATCAGGGCAACTATTGAATTGATGGAATCTGATGCTTCAAAAATTTCGGTAAGGTCATCATACAATATTTGTGCAATGAGCTTTTCGCCAAAAGAAATAGCTGCTGAAATCCAGAAACATTTGAATGGGTTTACGATTTCTTATGCTCCTGATAGCAGGCAAAAAATTGCAGACAGTTGGCCGAGGAACATTGACGATAGCCAGGCACAACAAGATTGGGGTTGGAAGCCTGAATACGACCTGGAAAGAATGACAACAGAAATGTTGGGGCATTTATCTGTATAGTAATTTTTAAGGTCTAAATCATATTTGCTTACTGATTGAAATGTTTGAATGGCTTTTACTGTTTAAATATGTTGTCATTCATGTAGCGAACATCATTTTTCTGTTCTTCCTTATGGGCTAGGTATTAATAGGTTATTTGATGCTAAAAATTGTTCAATTTTAGCTAAGGTTTGGAGACATTTATTTCAAAAAGAAATTGTTTATCAGTACCTTTATAGGAATAAATCAAACGTTATGAAACCTGCTAAAAGAAATATGCTCGCCTTGTTTTTGATACTCGGCATCAATAGTGTTTTTGGTCAATTAGGAACAGTTGCGGCTGTAGTTACAAAGCCTGGGTTTACCATCGGATTAAATGGTATTTATGGGTTGCCAATGGGTGATTTTAAAACAGGATATAAATATGGAGTTGGAGGTGAAGTGTATGGAGGTATAGGATGGGGTAAGACGTTTATTATCGCCACCATTGGATACAATAGTTATACTGGTCAAAATGCTGCTGCTCCAAAATTGACAATTATTCCTGTTAAAGCCGGGGTAAAACAACTGTTCATGATGAATAGATTTTTTATTCAGGCAGATGCAGGAATCGCTTCCGTAAAATCAATCGGAGCTGCCGAGACTGAATTTGCCTTTGGAGGCGGTGTTGGTGTAAGATTAGTTGGCATAGAAGTTGGAGCCTATTACGATAATTTTAAGTCAGGTGGGGCAACTGCCAACAGCCTGCTTTTTAAAGCAGGATATAATTTTACCCTATAACTCATAATGCATGAAAAAAGTCGTTTTCTTTCTTTTGCTTAGTGTTTCAATCTTACACAATCAGCAGTCGTTTGCTCAGATTGATTTGAAAAAGATTGATTTAAACAAGATTGACCTTAATTTAATTTTAGGTAAAGTTTTAAGAGTAGAAAAAGGCTTTTCGCCAAAGTTTTATTTGAATGATGTTCAAATTCCATCTGTTAATAAGGTAGCAGAAATTTTGGGCGTGAAGCAAATTGAGGATGTAAATAAATTATTCAGAACCTACAAAACAGGTAGAACAATTTATAAGGTTTCAGCTTATGTTGGGTCTGCTGTAGCTGTATATGGAGTGATCCGAAAAATAGATGCGGCAGCTTCGAAGAAAGATTATCAGGGTGCATTTGCGACAGCGTTGACATCGGTTGGTACTGGCGTTCTCATTAAAATGCTTACAAAAGGCGCTTCTTATAAGGCAGTTGACATTTTTAATAAGGCTGCTGTTAAGTCTATAAAAGATATTCTCAATATAGGTGTTTCATCCGATGGAAGAGGTGTTGGGCTATACGTTAGTTTATAAGCCAAGCACTTCTTTCATAGAAAAAATGCCTTTTTTTCCTTGAATAAATTCTGCTGCTCTTAATGCCCCAGCCGCAAATCCGGTACGGTTGTGAGCAGTATGAATGATTTCAATATCATCTATGGCTGATGAATATTTTACGTGGTGGGTTCCTGGTGCAGGATCAATTCGTTCGCTTGTTATTATTAGGTCAGCATTATTATTCGTTTGTTCATTTACCCATTGATGCTTGCCTAAAATATTGTTTAGCACTTGTTCTGCTAAAGTAATCGCTGTTCCACTTGGAGCATCTTTCTTTTGTGTATGATGCACTTCTTTCAACATCACATCATAGTCTGGATAATTGCTCATCAACTTTGCTAAATATGTATTCAATTCAAAAAACAGATTAACGCCAATACTAAAGTTGCTGGCATATAACAATGTTCCATTTTTAGTTTGACAATAATTTTTCATTTCTTCCATCTGCTCCAACCAACCTGTACTGCCGCAAACTACCGGTACTTCGGCATCAAAACATTTTTTCAGGTTTTCAACAGCAGTCTCCGGACCAGTAAACTCGATAGCAACATCAGCTTTTTGCAAATAATCTATTGTACAGTCGTAAGTATTTTCAATGGATATTTTTAGAACAACTTCATGCCCCTTTTGCAAAGCAATTTCTTCAATTGCTTTACCCATTTTGCCATATCCAATAAGTGCTATTTTCATGTTGAAATTTATCTCACATCAAAGATGCGCGGTTTGGGTTTTTTATAACTTAAAACAAGATTAACTCCATTGGTGCCTCCCTGGCTAATAATTGGTTGTACATTTAAAGAGAGATCTGAACTTACATCAAAGTTCTTAAGATGAGCAAATACTGTTGCATCTGCAACATTTAGTCCCCAAAAAATAATAAACCATAAGGCAGAGTAATCGCGATCTCGTCGAAATGAATTTCGGTAAACAATCAGGTAGGGAGCTGGTATAGGCTCCAATTTGGGGTCAATTTCGCCAAACCGTGCAGTATCATTTGCTACTTTAATTTCGTAAGCATTTCTGGTTTTTTTATACCAGTTATTATTGTAGATGTAGAAACCCGCTGCAGTGCCCAATGCCCCATATACAATCGGTAATTTCCAATATTCTTTATTGTAAATCTGTCCCCATCCGGGTACCATTAATGAATGTAAGGTTGCTTTCTTTGGACTATGCTTATATACTTCTTTAACGCTGCCATTTTTTGATGCAAACATTACAGAATCCTTTTTTGTTGCGAATGATTTTTTTGCTCCTTTGGGATTTGGTAATACGATGCCCGTATCTTGTCTTACATCCTGACTCCATGTATTACTGCCAAGCAAACAACAGCAAATCCAAAGAAGGTAAGTACGCCCTTTCATAATTAGCTTGCAGACACATTCATCTGCTCTAAAATTTTATTTAGCTCTTGTAAAGAGAAATAGTCAATGGAAATGCTGCCAAATCCATTTTTGCTATGGGTAAGCTTAACCTTTGCTCCAAAATGGGATGCAAGATTATCTTCAATTCGTTTGTAAGCAGGTGGGAGGGTAGACTTGAGCTCCTTCTTGGGTTTCTCATCGCCCTTATACATTTTTCTAACAAGTTCTTCAGTTTGCCTTACACTTAATCCTTTGCTTTTTATTTCACTAAAAATGAATAGTTGTTTATCAATGAGGTCAACGTTCACCAAAGCTCTTGCATGCCCCATACTTAGTGTTCCGTTGCGTACTGCTAGCTGAATATCTGGAGGTAATTTAAGTAAGCGGATATAATTTGTAACTGTACTTCTTTCCTTACCCATTCTTTCGGCTACTTGTTCCTGAGTGTAGGTGAGTTCTTCCATCATCCGTTTGTAGCTTAGTGCAACTTCTATTGCATTCAGGTCTTCTCTTTGAAGGTTTTCCAACAATGCAAGCTCCAATAATTGCTGGTCATTTGCGTGGCGAACATATGCAGGAATATCTTTAAGCCCTGCTATTTTACTAGCCCTGAACCTTCTTTCGCCACTGATTAATTGGTATTTGCCATTGGCTAATTCCGATACAGTTACCGGCTGAATGATATCGTGCAATTTTATTGACGTAGCCAATTCACTCATGGCCTGCTCGTCGAAATCGCGTCTTGGTTGTTTTGGGTTGATGCTGATGCTACTAAGCGGTATGCGGTTGATGCCGGTTACACTTTGTACTACCGGTTCCTTCAACGTGCCGGCAGTTGTTTTTAAGTCAGAGTCTATATTTTGTAATAGGCTACGTATTCCTTTGCCTAATGCATCTTTTTTTATCGTGGACATTTTTTGTTTCCGTTTCTATTTATTCTATTCTAATTAATGATTTTCATTGGTTGAGGAGCATTTGAGTTTAATCAGCAAAAATCAATTTTTATTCAAGTACTCTCTCTTCCTGGCTCATTTTTGTAAGGTCATTTTTCTGGAGTATTTCTTTGGCCAGATTTAGATAGTTAACAGCTCCCTTGCTATCGGAATCATATAAAATAACCGGCTTCCCGAAACTAGGTGCTTCGCTCAATCTGGTATTTCTATGAATGATTGTACTGAAAACCATCTCATCAAAATGTCTTCTCACTTCGCTCACAACCTGATTGCACAACCGAAGCCTGCCGTCATACATGGTCATCAGGATACCTTCAATCTGAAGACCAGGGTTGAGCCTGTTTTGTACAATTTTTATAGTATTCAACAATTTTCCAAGTCCTTCCAATGCAAAAAACTCACACTGTACCGGAACAATTACACTATCTGCCGCAACCAATGAATTTACGGTTATCAATCCTAATGAAGGTGAACAGTCAATTACTATGAAATCATATTCATCCTTCACCACTCCAAGCAATTGCTTCATTACATTTTCACGGTTTGGATAATTGATCATTTCAATTTCTGCCCCTACAAGGTCTATATGTGAAGGAATTACATCCAGATTTGGAATTTCGCTTTTAAGTATCACATCATGGGCTGTAGCATGATTAACCATACAATCGTACAAGCTACTAGTCACATTGTGAAGATCGAACCCAACGCCAGTTGTACTATTTGCTTGTGGGTCTGCATCTACCAACAATGTTTTATACTCCAGCACAGCAAAACTTGCTGCCAGATTGATGGCAGAAGTAGTCTTACCAACACCACCTTTCTGATTTGCAATACCTATTATTCTTCCCATGATTTATTTATAGTTTCTTATAATTTATAATTCAATTGTTTCCCCTATTTCCGGCAATAGTAAGTTTTTTCCTGCAGCTCTGAATGCTTCCGCTGCTTTTTCTGTATCGATTTTAATATAGCCGAAAGTATTGTAATGAACACCAATTACTACTGGACATTTTACATATTCAGCAGCAATGATGGCATCATCTATTCCCATAGTAAAATTGTCACCAATAGGCAGGATGCAAAAATTAAGACTTGCCCAATGAGGAATAAGTTTCATGTCGTAAGTTAAAGCAGTATCACCGGAGTAATAGAAATTCTCCTCATTAGTAGTGAATACAAATCCCATTGGGTTTCCTCCATAAGACCCATCGGGCATACTACTGCTATGAACAGCTGTAACACATTTTACCGTTCCAAATTCGAATTGCCATTTGCCTCCTGTATTCATCGGGTGAACATTTTCCAAGCCTTGTTCTTTAAACCATTCACACACTTCGTAGGCAGCTACTACTTTTGCCCCTGTTTTAGTCGCAATTGCCACACAATCAGCAATATGATCGCTGTGACCATGGCTTATAAAGATATAATCTGCTTGAATAACATCGATATCTACATCTTCAGCTAACTCATTTGGAGTGATAAATGGATCAAATAAGATGTTTTTTCCACCAACTTCAACTGAAAAACTTGAATGACCATAATAAGTAAGTAACATGATTGTTGTATTTTTTTAATATTGGGTTGGGATTTTATTGAAAGTTATCTTTTCCCCAATTGCTACAAAAGTACATTATCACTTAAACAATTAATTGATTTAACAGTTATATAGAGTTTCAATTTTTCAACATTCTGTTTTAAATGACTTCTTTTACTTTTTAAATTAGAAACAGATGCATAATAGGAGTGGGGGATGGATCGCAATCATTGTAATGATTTTATTTGATTTGTATGTTTTTCAGGCGGTTAAATACCTAACGAATGAATCTTCAGATAGAGTACGAATGATTGTTTACTCAATATATTGGACGTTGTCAATTTCAGCTATTGTCTTAATTGTCCTTTTACCATATTGGACTATTGAGACTTATCCAAAAACCATCAGAAATTATCTCTTTGCCACATTCATCGGACTTTTTCTGGCAAAACTAATAGCTGCTTTGTTCTTTGTGCTTGATGATTCACGAAGAGGAGTTACTTGGATTGTGGGTAAAGCTTTGTCCAATAACTCAAACTTTGGTACTCAAGATTGGAACTTGAGCCGATCAGCTTTTTTAAGCTGGTTAGGAATAGCTGTTGGAGGTGGGCTGTTTACCACCTTGATGTATGGTTTTAGCAACAAATACAATTATCAATTGAAGCGTTTGAAACTTACCTACAAAAACCTTCCAGCTGGTTTTAAAGGGTTGAAAATTATACATATTAGCGACATTCACTCAGGGAGTTTTACAGATAAAAGTGCGGTAGAAAGGGGAGTGGAAATGCTATTGAATGAAAAGCCGGACATTGTTCTTTTTACAGGAGATCTGGTAAATGATCATGCAGATGAAATGGAAAAGTATAAAGATGTGTTTAATAAGGTAACTGCACCGATGGGTGTATATAGCACATTGGGAAATCATGATTATGGTGATTATATTCAGTGGAATTCACCGGAAGAGAAAAAGCAAAATCTAGAAAATTTAAAGAATGTCCATAAGGAAATAGGGTGGAAACTATTAATGAATGAGCACGTAGTATTAGAGCGCAACGGAGATCAAATTGCTTTATTAGGTATAGAAAACTGGGGAGCAAAAGGTAATTTTCCTAAATATGGCAAATTAGACCAGGCATATATAGGTGCTGAAAATCATGCATTTAAAATATTGATGTCACATGATCCTTCCCATTGGGATGCAGAAGTAAAACCCAAATATCCGGATATTGATTTGATGTTGGCGGGCCATACACATGGTATGCAGTTTGGCTTGGAAACTCCTTTTATGAAATGGAGTCCGGTGCAGTGGATGTATAAACAATGGGCAGGATTGTATGAAGATGGCAAGCAAAAACTATACATAAACAGAGGTTATGGTTTTATAGGCTATCCGGGCAGGGTAGGGATATTGCCGGAAATTACTGTTATAGAGCTTTCATAATGAATAGAATGATAATTGGTGTTTTATACCATTGATGTTTCCCCGACTTGTTCCCACTAAAATTAGTGCTGTTTAAAAGTGTTGAATACCAATATTTTAGTATTTTATTTTTGTAAATTTACCGCACTAAGGCAAGTTTTTTAATGAAAATAAGCGTCGTTAAAAGAGCATCTAAAGCAAGTGCGGTTCAGGTAGTTCGATACCAATACAACAAAAGGGTCATTTTGCAACATATTGGCTCGGCCCATAATGATGAAGAATTGAATGAATTAATTTTGATTGCAGAGGAATGGATCAAAGATTTCTCTAATCAACTAACGATTTTTTCGGATGAGCATCCCAATCTTTTACTACACTTCAACCATTGCACTATTGTAGGTATTAAATACCATTTTTTCTAAGAATTAATCCATTCCATTCAAGATAAAATTGGATTTGGCAATTTGCCTGTATTGCTAAATGATTTGGTGGCAATAAGGATTTTTGAACCTGCATCTAAACTTCGTTCTCTGGAACTTATGCAACAGTTTTTTGGCATTCAACATAGCCGTAAGACTTACTACAAGATTGCGCCAAATTGTATTGAGCTGAAGTAAACGGTGGAAGAGAAAGTGGTTGCTTTTGCCAAAGAAAATTATGCTTTCCAATTCGAATTTTGTATTTTACGATGTAACCATACTTTATTTCGAAACTTTTGAAGAAGACGAGCTGCGAAAGAACGGATTTTCAAAAGACAATAAATCTCAACAACCACAAATACTGATTGAACTGATGGTAAGCAAAAAAGGTTTCCCAATTGCTTATGAAGTGTTTTAGGGCAATACATTTGAAGGGCACACAATCATCTCTTTGGTGAAGAAATTTATTCATCTGCCAAATCTGTATAATAAAAAACCATTAATTTTTGCTTATTTTCGTCACCTCATTAACATTTCCACCTAAGTAAAATGAAAAATTTATACTATTTTTTTGCAATTGCAACGTTCGTTTTTTGGCTACCAAAACAAAGCTTTTCCCAACAAAGTGATTTCACCAAAAATCAGGCATTAAGTCTAGTAAGGGAAAATAAAAATGCATTACATCTCACTGATGATCAAATTAGTAGCTCCTTTGTTTCAGATTGTTTCAATAACCAAGCGTCAGGAACTAAAATGGTTTATCTTCAACAGGGATATAAGGGATTTCCGATCTATAATGTAATTAAAACGATTGCTTTCAAAAATGAAAAGGTAGTTTCAAATGCCGGGGATTTTCTTAGTAGTTTATCTTATCGGATTGCAGAGGCTGGAGATAAACCAACAGTGCAATCGAGCATGGCAGTTGTAAATGCTGGTAGTTCTATTGGATTAGTGATGAGTGAAGCACCGGTTATTTTATCTGAGAACAATAGCAAGTTCAACTTTGGAAAATTGAATGTAGCAAAGGATGATATAATTGCACGGCTGCTTTGGATAAAAGTTGAAAAGATGCTGAAGTTTTGTTGGCAGGTGAAATTGGCGCCAACTAATTCTTCTGACTATTGGTTAATCAATGTTGATGCAATAAATGGTTCAATCGTTAGCAAAATAAACTTGACTATATATGAAGATTGGAGTAGTGGTCAAGTTGATCAAACTGAAAAGAATGAAAGTAATAATTCAAGTGAATTAGGTAAGAATGGCAATGACATTACAGGTGCGGGTTATAGAGTAATTGCTTACCCTGCTGAAACCCTTAATCACCCTGGAGGTTCGCCAATACTTGTAAACACCCCTTGGACAAGTGCCGGAATTAATAACCCTGCAACTTCATTAGGATGGCACAATGATGGTCTAGTTAGCCATGATTCAACAAGAGGCAACAATGTGTGGGCCCGCGACGATAGGGCTGGAAACAACGGGTCAACTAATTCCGGTAGGGCAGCAATTTCAACTACTCTTTCACCTACCTTAACTTTTGATTTTCCATTTAATCCAAATACATCAATAATTACAGGAGACAATCAGAAATTTGCCATCACTCAATTGTTTTATTGGAACAATATAATGCATGACTTATCCTACTTGTATGGTTTTGATGAGGTGTCAGGTAATTTTCAGAATTCAAATAAAGGGTTGGGCGGATTAGGTACTGATTTTGTATTTGCAGATGCACAAGATGGTAGCGGAAAAAACAATGCCAACTTCAGTACACCGGAAGATGGTTCTAATCCAAGAATGCAAATGTTTCTATGGGAGTCTTCCTCACAGATTTTCAAAGTAAATACCCCTACGACATTAGCAGGTTTTAAAACCGCATCAGAAGCAAATGTTAGTATAAATAATGCAATTGCTAATAAAGGACCTATTACAGAAAATGTGGTATTGTATAATCCTTCAACTACCGGACTGAATGATGCATGTACACTTATTTCAAATCCGTTGCTAGTTGGGAAAGTCGCATTGGTAGATCGCGGAAACTGCAGTTTTAGTGCCAAAATAAAAATGGCGCAGGACGCAGGTGCGATTGCTGTAATTGTGGTTAACAATGTAGCGACTGCTCCATTTAGTATGACAGGTAGCGATAATTCAATTGTAATACCGGCAATAATGATTTCTCAAGCTGATGGAAATAATATTAAAGCAACCATTCAAAGTGGTACTGCTGTAAACATAACTTTGAAATCCCTGCCATTAGATGGAGATTTGGACAATGGCATTATTGGCCACGAATATACCCATGGCATATCTAATCGTTTAACAGGCGGTCCGGCAGCGGCAGGTTGTTTGACGAATGCTGAACAAATGGGAGAGGGATGGAGCGACTATTTTGCATTAATGACAACTACCAATTGGGCAACTGCTCAATTAACAGATGGAGTTAAGAGGAGACCAATCGGAACCTATGTTTACAGGCAAGATCCCGTTACTGGAAGTGGCATAAGGGCTTATCCTTACACTACAGACATGAACATAAACCAATGGACTTATGGCATGGTAGCCACTAATACAGGAGGAGGAGTACATGCTATTGGATCAATTTGGGCTACAGTGCTTTGGGATATGACTTGGGCTATCATTCAGGTAGCAGGCATCAATCCTAACTTTTATAATCCAAATGGAGTTGGTGGCAATTCAATTGCGATGAAATTGGTAACTGAAGGAATGAAATTACAACCATGTGGGCCTGGGTTCGTTGATGGTCGAGATGCTATACTCAAAGCAGATAGTATTCTTTACAATGGGCTATATAGTTGCACCATTTGGAAAGCATTTGCAAGGCGAGGTTTAGGTTACAGTGCTTCCCAGGGAAGTGCCGATAGTTATACTGACCAGATTCCGGCTACTGATTTACCCACTGCAAATATTAATAAGTCGGTTGATAAGGCTATAGTTGCGCAAAACGAAGAGTTGACATATACATTTACCACTACCTGCCAATGTGAGTCAGTATCTGGATTAACAATAGTTGATACGCTTCCGTCAAACCTTACTTATATTAGTGGAGGAACCTATAATAGTTCTAATAGAACAGTTACCTTCAGTGTGCCAGCCTTGAGTTCCGGACAAAGTCAAGTGTTTACAGTATTGGCAAAGGTTAACTTAGGTACATATACGGCTCCCGTTCAACATTTCAGTGAATCAGTTGCAACTTCAAGTATTAATCCGTTAAGTTTTACAGCTACTGCAAATGGAAGTGTAGTTTGGTTGACAAATAGTTTAAGAAGTAAAAGCCCGTCGTTGTCTTATTTTGCAAGTGATACTTCAGAAACATCAAGCCTTGCCCTTACCTCTGCAAACGCATTCAGTCTTTCAGGTATCAGTACCTTATCTTTCTGGCATTATTTTAATACAGAGGAAACTTACGATGGAGGAATTGTAGAAATTTCTACGAATAATGGAAGCACATGGACAGACCTTGGTCCCTTTATGTATCAAAATCCGTACAATTCTTATGTTGGGGCATTAGGCCAAAAAGGATTTAGTGGTACATCCAATGGTCAGTTTATACAAACCCTTATAAACCTGGCGCAGTTTAAAGGAGCGCAGGTTAAGTTTAGATTTACGTTTGCCTCGGACCAGGCACTAGGCGGTGAAGGTTGGTATATTGATGATATAGAATTGAAAAGTGAGGCAGGCGTTTATAATACGGTTAAATTATTCAATGCATCAAATGTTGTGATTAGCGCATCCGATACATTGAGCTTTATTGCTAATATTGTACCTGTTAAGTGGGGTAAATTTACGGTAGAGAAGGCTGGCTTAACAGCATTGTTGAATTGGAATACCCTTCAGGAGCAAAATTCATCTGTTTTTATCATCGAAAGGAGTTCAGATGGAGAACATTTTGAAGCAATAGGAACAGTAAGGGCGGCTGGCAACAGTAATGCTAATTTACAGTATTCCTTTGTTGATGCTAATCCAATAGTTGGTTTAAATTATTATAGGCTTGGTCAGGTTGACAAGGACGGAACTATTCGATATTCAACCATACGATCTGTCAAGTTTGATGGAACAAAAGGTACCATAAATATATATCCTAACCCAACTAAAGACAAAATAGTAGTTGCCATTCAAGGCGAAAATTTTTCAAAGGAAATGATAATTACGAATGTCTCAGGGCAAGTTGTTGGTCGTTTCATATTGAGTAAAGCGCTCAACCAAATTAATCTTTCTTCATTTGCTCCTGGTGCGTATTTTCTAAAAATAGATGGTGAAAAGGCTTATAAATTAGTCAAGGAATAATGACTTAGAAAATTATTTTAATTAAACCCTGCACTTAAAAGCAGGGTTTTTTGATTATAAAATGTTTGGCTATAAATGTGTTGCAGCATTAATAATTATATATCCTAGCTAGATTTGGTATCAGCTGTTGATGTGTGACTGGACATTAGGAACTGGATAAATGCATGAGTCCTTTTGGAATTCTGGGTGGGGGCAGTGTTACATGGTCGGTCTAGCAACTTGCATCGCCGGTGAGGCTGCTTACATTCCCGTTCTATCAGCTAACATGACCGGTTGGCATGATAACAATGTAAGTTGAAGAGGTTGCATTGACGATGAGGCTGCTTACATATTCGACCCGCTGGATTACTTAATCGGTTGGTGGGATTTCAGCTTCGGTCTGTAATGTTATACCAAATTGGCTTCAAAATAGTCTATATGTTGCAATCAATACTTCCTCTTTATTGGTTTCGCAACTGCCTTTCTTTTTGTTTCTTAATAATCAAATGCAATTTCTCAACACTTTCTTTATGCCGTTGTACCATTTTTGCCACGAATACACGAAGAAATGTTTGAATTCATTTGGACTATTTTATGTTTCCAATTAGTATTATTTTTAAATTAAGTCTAAGTTAGATTAACATATTTCAATTGAATAAGTATGTTTTCTCATCTAGTAAATAATAATCACTTCACTGATTGATTGTTAATTCAAGATGATCAAAATAGTAAAAGGCAACCTAAATATAAATTACTTCGTCATAGAGAGTGAACGAAGTTGTTTCCTGTTGGGAACATATGCGTTCAATCCAATTCTTCTTTCGAAAAACTTCATATCCAACATTCATTAAACCTTACTGGTAGCAGCAAAGTTGTTTAACCCATTTATGGCTTATTCAATTGTTTGCTGAAATTTCTGATGTGATTTGTAATACTTACAAATCTCAATAGGAGTTTATTGATCCAATTTTTGAAAACTTAATACTGATAATATGGATAATTGTACGTTACAAAACAGAGAACGCAAACAAGGCGAGTTTATTGTAGGCTTTAAATATTTAATCCTGTTGGCAGGATTATTTCTGTTTCAGTCTAATGGGCTATTTGCTCATACTATAGATTACTTTTCTACATGCGGATATGCATGTAGTGGAAGTGCTCTAACAATAAATGCCAAAATTAGCAATGTAAACAGCAGTTCTAAATACAACTGGCAATACCGGGATAATACTGGTATTTGGAAATGTTTTGTAAATGGTTCCAACACTATTAATGGTGTTGGGTTTACTGTTTTAGGAGCAACCGGTTCTGGGACATTGACTGATTTACCTGTTACTATTCAAGCTGCTACTATAGCGTTAGAAAACGTAGAAGTAAGATTGTTAATTGCGGATGGTGGAACACCCTGTGCTACCAATGCTTCGTATACCATCTGGGGGCAAGATAAAATGCTTCGTTTACATGTACTTTCTGGAAGTGATTGTGGAACAATCGCATCCAACTGCGGTTCCGGTGGATGTACCGGGAATGTATTGAATGATGCAAATGGATATTATGGAGGATTTGAAAACGGTTCAATATCACCTGCATCATCCGACTATACATCATTTACAACGGCTCCCTCTTCTTGTAAACAATATAAAATTGTAAACAATGTCCAACAGGCCATTTCCAGTTTCCCTTTATTTGCCCCTCGTTCTGGCAACTGGATGTTGGATGATATTGAAGAACCATCTGCATACAACA